>NZ_JBHDVN010000416.1:0-200 GCF_046635365.1 Acinetobacter sp. NIOH-H-8 | reverse complement strand
CAATTGATTTCATATTGATCTAACGATCAGACAAAAACTTGATTTAGTTAAGCTAATCGAACAAACTACTACGACTCAGATACATCTGTTAATGCATTCTATTTGAAGAAAGCTAGGCAAACGAAGCGCAAGCAACGTAGATAAGACCATAGCGAGTAAGCATACCAGTTGTGCTGGCGACCATAGCAAGAGTGAACCAC
>NZ_JBHDVN010000415.1:0-201 GCF_046635365.1 Acinetobacter sp. NIOH-H-8 | reverse complement strand
AGCAAATATCGAAGCGTTTAAAGACATTTTCTGATTTGGATCAAACAATGAATGTAAGCCATACAACGATTTACTCAACTATACGAGCATTACCAAAGGGTGAGTTGAAAAAAGACTTATTATCCTGTCTGCGTCATGAAAATAAAAAGCGAAAAGCTAACGGTGAACCTAAAAAAGATTCTATATTACAGGATATTAAAA
>NZ_JBHDVN010000414.1:0-209 GCF_046635365.1 Acinetobacter sp. NIOH-H-8 | reverse complement strand
TAACTGGGTAATTATTGATGCGACAGAATGTTTAATAGAACGCCCGAAAAAAAAATCAGAGTAAGTTCTACAGTGGTAAAAAGAAGAAACATACGTTAAAAGCCCAAGTGATCTATCATCCGAAGAGCAAACAAATCATAGGAGTAGATATATCGTCTGGCAGTCAGCATGATATTAAATTGGCAAGAAAAACAGTTAAGAAATTCAAA
>NZ_JBHDVN010000413.1:0-210 GCF_046635365.1 Acinetobacter sp. NIOH-H-8 | reverse complement strand
TGAAAGTTATTCTGCGTAATTTATCCATTCACCACAACTCAAATTTACGCAATTTTATTGAAGCTATTCTCTATAGAATTAGAACAGGTTGTCCGTGGCGAGATATTCCTTCTTGTTTTGGTCATTCAAACTCTATTTTCAAACGTTTTAATCGTTGGTCAAGCAGCGGTAAGTTACTTAGATTATTCAAATTACTAGCCTCATGCCCCG
>NZ_JBHDVN010000412.1:0-222 GCF_046635365.1 Acinetobacter sp. NIOH-H-8 | reverse complement strand
TTGGATGTGGAAGTGCAGTGATGCATGAAGCTGACCAATACTAATTGCTCGTGAGGCTTGACTATACAACACCCAAGCAGTTGTATATAAAGCATCAATTGATTTCATATTGATCTAACGATCAGACAAAAACTTGATTTAGTTAAGCTAATCGAACAAACTACTACGACTCAGATACATCTGTTAATGCATTCTATTTGAAGAAAGCTAGGCAAACGAAGC
>NZ_JBHDVN010000411.1:0-225 GCF_046635365.1 Acinetobacter sp. NIOH-H-8 | reverse complement strand
TCATTGTTTGATCCAAATCAGGAAATGTCTTTAAACGCTTTGCTATTTGCTGAGGAGACCATAAACAACGGATCGCTTCAACAATAAATCTCCAGAGAATTGAGTCGATTTTGAGTTTTCTGTGACCACGTCTACGTCTAGCGAAGGTGTTATCAGAAGCATATTGAGCTTGATAAACGTCATTGATGCTATTTCTTTTAAGTTCACGATAGATCGTACTAGGAT
>NZ_JBHDVN010000410.1:0-238 GCF_046635365.1 Acinetobacter sp. NIOH-H-8 | reverse complement strand
GCTTGTTGCCATTAAAAGCAAAGAAGCGCTGTAAACTGGATTCCGAACTAAAAATCTATAATCAGGAAATCAATAAAAGAAGAATTGGAATTGAGCATGTATTTGGCAGTTTGAAAACCTTCAAAATCCTTGCTGAGCGTTATCGAAATAGAGGTAAAAGGCTTGGTTTGAGATTCAATTTAATCGCTGGAATCTACAACTTGGAACTGAGCAAAAAATGATTTATGAAAGAGGTCTA
>NZ_JBHDVN010000409.1:0-240 GCF_046635365.1 Acinetobacter sp. NIOH-H-8 | reverse complement strand
ATATGCTTCTGATAACACCTTCGCTAGACGTAGACGTGGTCACAGAAAACTCAAAATCGACTCAATCCTCTGGAGATTTATTGTTGAAGCGATCCGTTGTTTATGGTCTCCTCAGCAAATATCGAAGCGTTTAAAGACATTTTCTGATTTGGATCAAACAATGAATGTAAGCCATACAACGATTTACTCAACTATACGAGCATTACCAAAGGGTGAGTTGAAAAAAGACTTATTATCCTG
>NZ_JBHDVN010000408.1:0-247 GCF_046635365.1 Acinetobacter sp. NIOH-H-8 | reverse complement strand
TAGTAACGGGAGAGACTATAGGGCTTTTTATTTATCTTAATATTCATATATCTATGATGAGGCCATGATGCTCGGCGATATAAAAAACCGGCTTGAGAATAGATCGGTCTTTTATGATATTTGCTAAAATACTCTTTTAAAATATAAAAAACTAAGCGTGTGTAGCACTGGGTATAGGTGTTCTTTGGGCTTAGTTATTAGCGTTATTTAAACAAGTATAAGTCAATTTTTACCTAATGGATTTGCT
>NZ_JBHDVN010000407.1:0-249 GCF_046635365.1 Acinetobacter sp. NIOH-H-8 | reverse complement strand
GAAGTCGGCATATTCGAAGTCCAGTCCTGTTGTCCGTGCTTGCGTAACCATACCAGCACAGTTGATCTTCCTTGAATACCATATTTTGCCTGAGCTTGTTTATAAGTAATTTGCCCTTTTTCTACTTTATGTACAACCATCATTTTAAAGGCGAAGCTATAATCACGTTGTGTGCGTTTAACTCGTTGTTCTTGTGCATGTTCCATAAAATAAGTCTCTTAAGGTGTAAACTTATTTCAGGACGGGACA
>NZ_JBHDVN010000406.1:0-250 GCF_046635365.1 Acinetobacter sp. NIOH-H-8 | reverse complement strand
AATCCTATAGAACAGATGTGGGCATGGGTTAAACGTAAGCGTAAAGAATGGTTGATCGACTCAGTCGATGAGTTATTTCAAGTTTTTTTCGAATCCTGTATGAATAATAAAGTAGTTTGACTATATCATCGGCGAAGTTTGGTTGAAACTAAGATGCATTGCATCAAATTATTAGGAGATAAACTCAGTGCAAGGAGTTTTGATAGCCAAGTGAATGAGATCCATGCACGTGTAGCAGTCCTTAACAGAT
>NZ_JBHDVN010000405.1:0-251 GCF_046635365.1 Acinetobacter sp. NIOH-H-8 | reverse complement strand
TAAATCCTATAGAACAGATGTGGGCATGGGTTAAACGTAAGCGTAAAGAATGGTTGATCGACTCAGTCGATGAGTTATTTCAAGTTTTTTTCGAATCCTGTATGAATAATAAAGTAGTTTGACTATACCATTGGTAATCGACATAGCCTTTATCAAAAACTACAATGCTGCCAGCAGGAAACTGGAATTTGCGGCCTTGTACCATGTCATTTTCTTTGCCATTTTCAACTGCAACAAACTCAGGAATATCA
>NZ_JBHDVN010000404.1:0-252 GCF_046635365.1 Acinetobacter sp. NIOH-H-8 | reverse complement strand
AGCAAATCCATTAGGTAAAAATTGACTTATACTTGTTTAAATAACGCTAATAACTAAGCCCAAAGAACACCTATACCCAGTGCTACACACGCTTAGTTTTTTATATTTTAAAAGAGTATTTTAGCAAGGCTCTAGACTAGCAAAATGATTATGTTAGTCTAGAATCATGATAGAAAACAGTAAATTAAGTCACTACAAGATTAAAAAAATTATTCAATGCTTTTGTGTTGATATTCCTGCTTCCAAAACAGC
>NZ_JBHDVN010000403.1:0-254 GCF_046635365.1 Acinetobacter sp. NIOH-H-8 | reverse complement strand
ACCATTTCACTAAAAACTGCTCGAGGTACACCAACCAAGCGCTGGAATTCAGAATCTGAAAAACGATTTAATTTCTGATATTTCATGAAATCTATATTGAGGCAGTTTTTACTTTCGCAAGAGGTCTTTTGAATTTCTTAACTGTTTTTCTTGCCAATTTAATATCATGCTGACTGCCAGACGATATATCTACTCCTATGATTTGTTTGCTCTTCGGATGATAGATCACTTGGGCTTTTAACGTATGTTTCTTC
>NZ_JBHDVN010000402.1:0-255 GCF_046635365.1 Acinetobacter sp. NIOH-H-8 | reverse complement strand
CAATTGATTTCATATTGATCTAACGATCAGACAAAAACTTGATTTAGTTAAGCTAATCGAACAAACTACTACGACTCAGATACATCTGTTAATGCATTCTATTTGAAGAAAGCTAGGCAAACGAAGCACAAGCAACGTAAATAAGACCATAGCGAGTAAGCATACCAGTTGTGCTGGCGACCATAGCAAGAGTGAACCACCTGATCCCTTCCCGAACTCAGAAGTGAAACCTCTTAGCGCTGATGGTAGTGTGGG
>NZ_JBHDVN010000401.1:0-255 GCF_046635365.1 Acinetobacter sp. NIOH-H-8 | reverse complement strand
CTATAGGATTTAAATCAGGGCTGTATGCAGGAAGCCAAAGAATTTTATGCCCTTGTTGTTCCAATAACTCCTGAATATCTGCTCTTTTATGAAATGCTGCATTATCCATAACCACTACACTATTTTCAGGTAATGCTGGTATGAGGAATTGCTCTATCCAAAAATGAAAAACATCTGAATTGATTTTGCAGTCAAATAAACCGACTGAAAATAACTTACCCTCATGGATTGCTCCAATGGCATTGGTCTGATTCT
>NZ_JBHDVN010000400.1:0-265 GCF_046635365.1 Acinetobacter sp. NIOH-H-8 | reverse complement strand
CTAATTAATTTAAAGGGTTTATGGAGTATATAAAATTGTCATACCATCATCTTAACTTTGAAGATCGTACTGCATTAATGCTTGAGTCAAGAAAAGAAGGCTTTTCAGCCAGAAAATTTGCTGAACTTATTAAAAGACATCCTAGTACGATCTATCGTGAACTTAAAAGAAATAGCATCAATGACGTTTATCAAGCTCAATATGCTTCTGATAACACCTTCGCTAGACGTAGACGTGGTCACAGAAAACTCAAAATCGACTCAAT
>NZ_JBHDVN010000399.1:0-276 GCF_046635365.1 Acinetobacter sp. NIOH-H-8 | reverse complement strand
TATAGCAATTATAAATCATAATAGATTCCGCAATTAAGTGATCTAACTCCTTCATGGTTTGACATCGTGTAATTAAAAACTCCTGCTTTAATATTCCATTAATCCGCTCTGCTAATGCATTCTGGTATGAGAAACACTGTTTCGCAAGGCCTCCATCTGTCATAGAAGGACATACCCCATAATGGCGTAATGCCGATTGATATAGTTCAGAGCAATACTGAGAGCCTCTGTCTGAATGATGAATCATCCTTGTCGCTCGATCCGTCACATGCTGCA
>NZ_JBHDVN010000398.1:0-301 GCF_046635365.1 Acinetobacter sp. NIOH-H-8 | reverse complement strand
ATCCTAGTACGATCTATCGTGAGCTTAAAAGAAATAGCATCAATGACGTTTATCAAGCTCAATATGCTTCTGATAACACCTTCGCTAGACGTAGACGCGGTCACAGAAAACTCAAAATCGACTCAATCCTCTGGAGATTTATTGTTGAAGCGATCCGTTGTTTATGGTCTCCTTAGCAAATATCGAAGCGTTTAAAGACATTTTCTGATTTGGATCAAACAATGAATGTAAGCCATACAACGATTTACTCAACTATACGAGCATTACCAAAGGGTGAGTTGAAAAAAGACTTATTATCCTG
>NZ_JBHDVN010000397.1:0-314 GCF_046635365.1 Acinetobacter sp. NIOH-H-8 | reverse complement strand
TTCTTTTGAGCTTGTCATATCGAGTAGCTATTCCTCTAAATTGCTTTAATCTACAAAACATATTTTCAACTAAATGCCTGATTTTATATAAATACCAGTCCATATGATCATTGTTCGATTGGCTATTCGTTTTCTTTGGTATATTCGCTTTAGTCCCTGTTTTCCTGATCTGTTCACGCAGTGGTTATGAATCATAGCCTTTATCTGCACATACCACTTTTGTCTCTTTTAAATCTAATGTTGATATTAAATCAGGCGCAACTTTAACATCATGTGTGGTTCCATCGGTAATCATGAAATCAATAGGATTGCCA
>NZ_JBHDVN010000396.1:0-317 GCF_046635365.1 Acinetobacter sp. NIOH-H-8 | reverse complement strand
TTAAGCGCTTTAATGCAGCACCAATAGATGAAACACCACAATTAAAACGTGCAGCACGTTCATATTGATAAGCATCAGGATACTTTTCAACATCTTCACGTAAAGCATCATCGTTAATTTTAGAAGGCTTACGTACACGAGTTTTTTTAATCTCTATACGTTTCTTCCATTCAACAATGGTATTTTTATTAATTTCAAATTGTGCAGCTACCGCTCGAATAGAATAACCTTCCTCAAGTTTAGCTAAAATTTTACGTCTAAAATGTTCTGAATAACTCATTGCACCATTGTATTGGTTTTATAATGATTTGACTATA
>NZ_JBHDVN010000395.1:0-326 GCF_046635365.1 Acinetobacter sp. NIOH-H-8 | reverse complement strand
TGGCAATCCTATTGATTTCATGATTACCGATGGAACCACACATGATGTTAAAGTTGCGCCTGATTTAATATCAACATTAGATTTAAAAGAGACAAAAGTGGTATGTGCAGATAAAGGCTATGATTCAGAACCACTGCGTGAACAGATCAGGAAAACAGGGACTAAAGCGAATATACCAAAGAAAACGAATAGCCAATCGAACAATGACCATATGGACTGGTATTTATATAAAATCAGGCATTTAGTTGAAAATATGTTTTGTAGATTAAAGCAATTTAGAGGAATAGCTACTCGATATGACAAGCTCAAAAGAAATTATCAAAGTT
>NZ_JBHDVN010000394.1:0-326 GCF_046635365.1 Acinetobacter sp. NIOH-H-8 | reverse complement strand
TGAATCATAGCCTTTATCTGCACATACCACTTTTGTCTCTTTTAAATCTAATGTTGATATTAAATCAGGCGCAACTTTAACATCATGTGTGGTTCCATCGGTAATCATGAAATCAATAGGATTGCCATGTGCATCAACAATCAAATGTATTTTTGAGGAGTTTCCTCCTACACTTTTAGAAATAGATTGATTCGCTATGCCGGCAGAATGTTGATGAGCACGTACATGAGAGCCATCAATAAAAATCCACTCCATATCGGGGCATGAGGCTAGTAATTTGAATAATCTAAGTAACTTACCGCTGCTTGACCAACGATTAAAACGTT
>NZ_JBHDVN010000393.1:0-333 GCF_046635365.1 Acinetobacter sp. NIOH-H-8 | reverse complement strand
TGTTCATACTCATGAAAGAGCGGAAACAAGAGGTCGCAAGATTGACTGTTGAAGTGATTGAATGAGAACTAGCGAAATTAACTGAATCAAGCGTTTTGGTATATGAATCTAATTGAAGCTGTACAGTAGTTAAATCTACGAGACGCCAACTGTATGAGAGTGATGAGTAATCATCATAATCTGTTGCTTATCTTACTTGTGGGATAAACGACTGTTTGGGGTTGTATAGTCAAGTAATTAAGTGCATGTGGTGGATGCCTTGGCAGTCAGAGGCGAAGAAAGACGTGATAGCCTGCGAAAAGCTCCGGGGAGGCGGCAAATATCCTGTGATCC
>NZ_JBHDVN010000392.1:0-342 GCF_046635365.1 Acinetobacter sp. NIOH-H-8 | reverse complement strand
AGGATTCGAAAAAAACTTGAAATAACTCATCGACTGAGTCGATCAACCATTCTTTACGCTTACGTTTAACCCATGCCCACATCTGTTCTATAGGATTTAAATCAGGGCTGTATGCAGGAAGCCAAAGGATTTTATGCCCTTGTTGTTCCAATAACTCCTGAATATCTGCTCTTTTATGAAATGCTGCATTATCCATAACCACTACACTATTTTCTGGTAATGCTGGTATGAGGAATTGCTCTATCCAAAAATGAAAAACATCTGAATTGATTTTGCAGTCAAATAAACCGACTGAAAATAACTTACCCTCATGGATTGCTCCAATGGCATTGGTCTGATTCT
>NZ_JBHDVN010000391.1:0-346 GCF_046635365.1 Acinetobacter sp. NIOH-H-8 | reverse complement strand
TGAAGTGCGACATAAACCACCTAATTAATTTAAAGGGTTTATGGAGTATATAAAATTGTCATACCATCATCTTAACTTTGAAGATCGTACTGCATTAATGCTTGAGTCAAGAAAAGAAGGCTTTTCACCCAGAAAATTTGCTGAACTTATTAAAAGACATCCTAGTACGATCTATCGTGAACTTAAAAGAAATAGCATCAATGACGTTTATCAAGCTCGATATGCTTCTGATAACACCTTCGC
The DNA here is from genome assembly GCF_046635365.1 of Acinetobacter sp. NIOH-H-8. Lineage (NCBI taxonomy): Bacteria > Pseudomonadati > Pseudomonadota > Gammaproteobacteria > Moraxellales > Moraxellaceae > Acinetobacter > Acinetobacter sp. NIOH-H-8. The sequence continues at coordinate 103 of NZ_JBHDVN010000391.1, read as the reverse complement.
TAGACGTAGACGTGGTCACAGAAAACTCAAAATCGACTCAATCCTCTGGAGATTTATTGTTGAAGCGATCCGTTGTTTATGGTCTCCTCAGCAAATATCGAAG
>NZ_JBHDVN010000390.1:0-354 GCF_046635365.1 Acinetobacter sp. NIOH-H-8 | reverse complement strand
AGTGGAATATGCCGATTCGCGACTGGCGTTTAGCCATGAGCCGCTTTATTATTGAATTCGGTGACCGCTTAAGCAATCACCTTTAAATTGATGAAAAGCAATTACACAAAATTATTTACAGGCTCTTCATAAGTCATTTTTCACTCAGCTCCAAGTTATAAATTCCAGCAATTAGATTGAATCTTAATGCTAGTCTTTTGCCTCGATTGCGATATCGCTCAGCAAGAATTTTGAAGGTTTTCAAACTGCCAAATACATGCTCAATTCCAATTCTTCTTTTATTGATTTCCTGATTATAGATTTTTAGTTCGGAATCCAGTTTACAGCGCTTCTTTGCTTTTAATGGCAACAAGC
>NZ_JBHDVN010000389.1:0-360 GCF_046635365.1 Acinetobacter sp. NIOH-H-8 | reverse complement strand
CAAAAAAAGATAACTCATTGAAATAATGGCATAATACTTGTTTTCTGACGACGAATATGATGACACATTTCAATGAGTTACATCTCATCTTAAACAAATATCTAAAGTGGAACAAGTCACATGCAAATTTTGGTAAAGATCGTATTGTGAATGTGTTTGCAGACAGAGAATTTATCGGTGAGAAATGGTTTACATGGTTAATTGAAAATGACATTAACTTCTGTATACGTGTTAAAAAACTTTATTGTGACCAATCACTTAGCCAAGAATCATAAAATTAGTGATTTATTTCGTCATCTTCAAGTTGGTCAAACTGAATGTCGTAAACGACGTATTTGGGTTGGTCGAGTGAAACTGTAT
>NZ_JBHDVN010000388.1:0-379 GCF_046635365.1 Acinetobacter sp. NIOH-H-8 | reverse complement strand
GTTAAACCCTGAGAACTTCAGCATGATAGCATAACAAGAATTTCAACGACTGAATGTTACTTAATCAGTTATTCAGTTATTCTCAATCACAACCGCATTCAGTGTATTTGATTTTAGTCAATTGACCCTTGGTTTAGAAGTGACTTTTTCTTTTATAGAAATCGAGACCGGGGTTTAGTCGAAGTTGTACCTTGGAAAATATTGGAGTCAACTTGTTGACTGAACGGAACATTAGTTCCCATTTATTGGATGTTGGTATGAGCAAAAGATTTTTACCCGTTTGATTTGATATGAAGGATATTTATTCCTTAGCATTGAGTAGGAAGGGATTGATTAATTGATATTCATTTTCCTCTTCTCTGATAGAATTGTTACTTAG
>NZ_JBHDVN010000387.1:0-379 GCF_046635365.1 Acinetobacter sp. NIOH-H-8 | reverse complement strand
GCATGACGGCGTCAGCCGCGCCCGCCCGGTGACCGGTGAGGAGCCTCCGCCGGGAGGGGCCGGGCTGACGCCAGCAGTCGCGCCCACCCGGGAGGAGCCCCCATGCCCGAGCCGATCAAGCTCATCGACCGCGTCCAGGCCATCAACTGGAACCGGCTCATCGACGACAAGGACCTGGAGGTCTGGGACCGCCTCACCGGCAACTTCTGGCTGCCCGAAAAGGTGCCGCTGTCCAACGACGTGCAGTCCTGGGCCACCCTGAATGCGGCCGAGAAGAACATGACCACCCGCGTGTTCACCGGCCTGACCCTCCTGGACACCATCCAGGGCACGGTGGGCGCCGTCTCCCTCATCCCCGACGCCCGCACCCCCCACGAGG
>NZ_JBHDVN010000386.1:0-379 GCF_046635365.1 Acinetobacter sp. NIOH-H-8 | reverse complement strand
AGTTGGACGCGTTACTGGATAAATTATCCGGCTATGCGAAGGAGGATGAACGTATCCTGGTGCTGGCGCGCTATCACCATCTGAAACCCGCGAGTCTACAAAAAGCGGCGACTCGCTGGCCGAAGTTACAGATAGATTTCATGACTATCCATGCCAGCAAAGGCCAACAGGCCGATTACGTGATTCTTGTCGGATTGCAGGAGGGTAACGACGGTTTCCCCGCCCCGGCGCGAGAATCCATTATGGAAAGTGCGCTTTTTCCTCAGGTTGAGGATTTTCCGGACGCTGAAGAGCGGCGTTTGTTATATGTGGCGTTGACGCGCGCGCGTGCGCGGGTCTGGCTGCTTTTCAATAAAGATAATCCCTCGCGCTTTGTGGA
>NZ_JBHDVN010000385.1:0-380 GCF_046635365.1 Acinetobacter sp. NIOH-H-8 | reverse complement strand
CACCTTTATCGCGGCACAAGGCCACGATGTGGGTAAATCCCTGTACGAAGCTGACCTGGTTGACGAAGCTAAACGTCTGCTGACCACCTGCAACATCCCGGTTCCGTCTGATGTTCGCGTAGCAACCGAGTTCTCTGAAACTGCACCGGCTACCCTGAAATCTGTTAACGATGTGAAAGCTGACGAGCAGATCCTGGATATCGGTGATGCTTCCGCTCAGGAACTGGCTGAAATCCTGAAGAATGCGAAAACCATTCTGTGGAACGGTCCGGTTGGCGTGTTCGAATTCCCGAACTTCCGCAAAGGTACTGAAATCGTGGCTAACGCTATCGCAGACAGCGAAGCGTTCTCCATCGCTGGCGGCGGCGACACTCTGGCAG
>NZ_JBHDVN010000384.1:0-380 GCF_046635365.1 Acinetobacter sp. NIOH-H-8 | reverse complement strand
CCCCTGGAAGAAGTGGCCAATCTTGTCATAGGGGTTGCGACTGAGATCGAACCACTGCTGCAGGTCGAAACCGAGCGGCACCCGGGCATAGGTGTAAGCCCCCCCCAGCATCAGCACGGCCCCGTGCAGAAAGATGCACAGGTAGAGAAGGCTGGTGAGGGGGTAGCTGCGCTGACTCAGCAGCAACAGCGGCAGGACGATCAGCACGGGGGCGACTTCCAGCAACCAGGTGACCCTGTCATAGGGTTGCCAGCCGGAGAGCACGAGCAGTACCAGGGTGAGCAGCAACAGGAGGAGTTTTTGATGAGATGTCATAGGGAGCCTGTGAGGGAGGAGGAACCTGACTTCATGGTGTAGTCCCAATCGGCGCGAGACGAAAG
>NZ_JBHDVN010000383.1:0-380 GCF_046635365.1 Acinetobacter sp. NIOH-H-8 | reverse complement strand
ACCCCAACACACCGCAAAAAACACCAGGGAGCATCCCAAACATGCGCATCAGCAACATCGACTGGTTGAAGAAACGAATCGGCTTTATCAGGAAGCTCGGAGAACAGACCGCACGACAGAGGCAGATCATTGACCTGCTCGATAACGAAGCCGGACTAACAGAACAGGAGCGCAAACTACTCCACGTCCTGGCAACCGCAGAAAAAAACGAGCTACAGGCACAGGAGAACGCACGCAAACAGGCCAACCAAAAACGGATGGAGGGGAAAACACAACGACGGGAACGCAATCACCGCCTGTTTCTTGCGGCGGGGTTACTGATCGAGGCCGGACTAGTGGACACAAAAACAGGCGAACTGAGATACCAAAAAGACAATATA
>NZ_JBHDVN010000382.1:0-382 GCF_046635365.1 Acinetobacter sp. NIOH-H-8 | reverse complement strand
GCCATAAATAATGTCCTGGTTAGCTGCAACAATAATGGTTAATGGTAAAAGAGCCATCGGTCATTGCAAGTGCTTTAAATAGCCCATTGAAAGCGGATTGATCGTTTTGCGAGGTGGTATCCAAAACGGATGAACATATTGATTCCCAGCCTTCTATTTCGCGATCGCGTTCCAGATTACTGAGATTCCCGTAAAACAACGCCAAAAACACGTTACAATAGCCCGGTACTTCATTTTCGCGAGGCAGGAAGAACATGGATATTCACAATAAAGCACGTATTCACTGGGCATGTCGTCGCGGTATGCGCGAACTTGATATTTCCATCATGCCGTTTTTTGAACATGAGTACGATAGTTTAAGTGATGAAGAAAAGCGTATTTT
>NZ_JBHDVN010000381.1:0-382 GCF_046635365.1 Acinetobacter sp. NIOH-H-8 | reverse complement strand
ATCCCTTACGCTGGCCCTGTACTGCTGGAATTTCCGTTGTTGAATAAAGGCAGTGCCTTCAGCATGGAAGAACGCCGTAACTTCAACCTGCTGGGGTTACTGCCGGAAGTGGTCGAAACCATCGAAGAACAAGCGGAACGAGCATGGATCCAGTATCAGGGATTCAAAACCGAAATCGACAAACACATCTACCTGCGTAACATCCAGGACACTAACGAAACCCTCTTCTACCGTCTGGTAAACAATCATCTTGATGAGATGATGCCTGTTATTTATACCCCAACCGTCGGCGCAGCCTGTGAGCGTTTTTCTGAGATCTACCGCCGTTCACGCGGCGTGTTTATCTCTTACCAGAACCGGCACAATATGGACGATATTCTGC
>NZ_JBHDVN010000380.1:0-382 GCF_046635365.1 Acinetobacter sp. NIOH-H-8 | reverse complement strand
CCCGCGTACTGAATAACAGCGCGTTGGTCAGTCCCGACACCCGTGACGCCGTTATGCAGGCCGTCACCCTGCTGGGATATCGGCCAAATGCGAATGCGCAAGCGCTGGCCACTCAGGTGAGCGATACCATCGGCGTCGTAGTCATGGATGTTTCCGATGCCTTTTTCGGCGCTCTGGTGAAAGCCGTAGATCTGGTCGCGCAGCAGCACCAGAAATATGTTCTCATTGGCAACAGTTATCATGAGGCGGAAAAAGAGCGCCATGCGATTGAAGTCTTGATCCGTCAGCGTTGTAACGCATTGATTGTTCACTCAAAAGCCTTAACCGATCGCGAGCTGAGCGACTTTATGGATCAGATCCCCGGTATGGTGCTGATTAACCG
>NZ_JBHDVN010000379.1:0-382 GCF_046635365.1 Acinetobacter sp. NIOH-H-8 | reverse complement strand
ACCTGGGGCTGACCAACGATGAAGGCTGGCGCATCGAGATCCCGGGCCTGCCGGAGCTGACCGACGTCGGCAGCCAGCGTTGCCACGACGAGTCCGAAACCAAGTGCCTGATGCCGCAGCTCGGCTCAGGTCCCACCAGCGACAACCAGGGCTCCGGCTTCTACAGCAAGGCCGACTACATCGACCTGGTGCGTTACGCCAAGGCCCGCGGCGTGACCGTGATCCCCGAGATCAACATGCCGGCGCACGCCCGTGCCGCCGTGGTCTCCATGGAGGCGCGCTACAAGCGTCTGCTGGCGGAAGGGAAGGAAGCGGAAGCGAACCAGTTCCGTCTGACTGACCCGGATGACACCTCCAACGTCACCTCGGTGCAGTTCTACGA
>NZ_JBHDVN010000378.1:0-382 GCF_046635365.1 Acinetobacter sp. NIOH-H-8 | reverse complement strand
ACTATCCGTGCTACTTCGCGCTGCGCCGCAGGATGGGCACCGCCAATCTTGGCGGTCTCTGGCTGGACCTGGTGATCAGCCTGCCCGTCGCCGCATTGTTCGCCGTCTCCGACCGCGACACCTTGCAGCTGCTGAGCGCCAGCCCGCGGCTGCTGGTGCTGATCGCCGGCCTCGGTGCGCTCAGCGCGTTGGCCCTGGCGCTGATGATCGTCGCCGGCAAACACCTGAACCTGACCCTGTTCGGCCTGCTCAGCTACGTCGAGCCGGTATTGCTGGTGGTGGTGGCCCTGCTGCTCGGAGAAAGCATCGCTGCGTCGCAATGGCTGACCTACGGCGCAATCTGGTCGGCCATCGCCGTGCTGGTGCTGGAAGGCGCGCGGGC
>NZ_JBHDVN010000377.1:0-382 GCF_046635365.1 Acinetobacter sp. NIOH-H-8 | reverse complement strand
ATACTGGCTAAAGGTGGCGTTAAAGTCGCTCCGGTGGTTACTGACCAAAGCGCCTATATGGTGAACAAGTATCTTACCCGTAAGCCCGGCGATAAAGTTGATGGTAGCTACCTGACACCGAACCGAATGCGCTTTTTAGAGCATAAGGATTTGATGCTTGAGAAGCGGTCTATCTTCCTGAATATGGAATATGATCAAAAGCGACAGCTCCTAAACCCGGTAATGGTTGACGTGAAAGGACGGAAGCATATTGCGCTTGAAACCAAGCCACACAAGTCGTTGGATGAGATGCTATTTACACGATTGCGCTTTGATCGCTGGCGCAAGTCTCATGTTCTAAAAGACTTTGATGATTGGTGTTCATGGCAAGACCGTTTGGTTA
>NZ_JBHDVN010000376.1:0-382 GCF_046635365.1 Acinetobacter sp. NIOH-H-8 | reverse complement strand
CCCACACTACCATCAGCGCTAAGAGGTTTCACTTCTGAGTTCGGGAAGGGATCAGGTGGTTCACTCTTGCTATGGTCGCCAGCACAACTGGTATGCTTACTCGCTATGGTCTTATTTACGTTGCTTGCGCTTCGTTTGCCTAGCTTTCTTCAAATAGAATGCATTAACAGATGTATCTGAGTTCTTGCGAGTAGAACTAAGCAGTGCTTAATTATACTCTCATTTGTTCGATTAGCTTAACTAAATCAAGTTTTCGTCTGATCGTTAGATCAATATGAAATCAATTGATGCTTTATATACAACTGCTTGGGTGTTGTATAGTCAAGCCTCACGAGCAATTAGTATTGGTCAGCTTCATGCATCACTGCACTTCCACATCCAA
>NZ_JBHDVN010000375.1:0-383 GCF_046635365.1 Acinetobacter sp. NIOH-H-8 | reverse complement strand
ATCCCCCCCTCACCGCCATCTTCAAGTTGAGAGCCTGTACAGAAGTACAGGCTTTTTGCTTATATGTATCCCCCAAACCAAGGGGGGATGAGAACCACCGACCGGGGTTCGACAACTGGCGCAGCCAGTTGGACAGACCGGGCGCGCAGCGAACGGGCTGCCCGAAGGGCGAGCGCAGCGAGTCAATCCCCCCCTCACCGCCATATGTAAGAAAGAGCTCGTACGAATGTACGGGCTTTTTTTCGCATTAAGCCCCCGTCCATTGCCGGATGGCGGCACAGTTCACGGGCGCCTTATCCAGTCTACATAAGCGCAGCGCCACCGACCAATAACACCACCATCCGGCTTTAAATTTTAGCCAAGAATTTCAGTGAGTTTAACTT
>NZ_JBHDVN010000374.1:0-383 GCF_046635365.1 Acinetobacter sp. NIOH-H-8 | reverse complement strand
CAGTTCTCCTACACCGCCGCGTGGCGTGACCGTAGTGAATAATTTCGACGCTAAACGCTATCTCGGCACCTGGTATGAGATTGCCCGTGTTGATCACCGCTTTTAACGTGGACTGGAAAAAGTCACCGCAACATACAGCCTGCGTGATGACGGCGGCCTGAATGTCATTAATAAAGGCTATAACCCTGACAGAGAAATGTGGCAGCAGAGTGAAGGGAAAGCGTACTTTACCGGCGCACCAACTCGCGCTGCGCTGAAAGTGTCATTCTTTGGTCCTTTCTATGGCGGTTATAACGTTATTGCACTCGATCGGGAATACCGCCATGCGCTGGTTTGCGGCCCGGACCGCGACTACCTGTGGATACTCTCCCGCACGCCAACCA
>NZ_JBHDVN010000373.1:0-383 GCF_046635365.1 Acinetobacter sp. NIOH-H-8 | reverse complement strand
GATCGATGCTGACCGCCGTACTGCCCCAAAAGTTGGTTTCACCCTGCCAGGCATTGACGATGCCATACTCGTCCAGCACCTCCTGGAACAGGCAATTCGGGCCGAGCACCAGCATATGCCGCGGATCGATAAGCGTCGTCATCAGTAACGGACGTCCCCCGCGGCGGATAAAACGTGGCTTCTGGCTGGCGATGAAGCGATCGTATTGCGCCAGATGTTTTTCTGCCGCAGCTTCCAGATTCAGCGTCTGCGCCAGTTCAACCAGCGAGCGTCGGGCCACCGCCAGCGGCTTTTTGCCGTCGCTAAAATCGAACCCGCGCCCCGGCGCGATCCGCGCCAGTTTCTCCGGCGAGGGTCCGTAACCTGCCGACCACACCATAAAC
>NZ_JBHDVN010000372.1:0-384 GCF_046635365.1 Acinetobacter sp. NIOH-H-8 | reverse complement strand
GAGTACGGCAAAGCGGTCAATATCAAAACTAAACGCGGCGTAATTAAGCCGCGCACGCCAAACCAGGCGCAGTACATCGCCAATATTCTCGACCATGACATAACCTTCGGCGTTGGCCCGGCGGGTACGGGTAAAACCTACCTGGCAGTGGCTGCGGCAGTTGATGCCCTGGAGCGTCAGGAAATTCGGCGTATTCTGCTGTCTCGTCCGGCGGTCGAAGCCGGTGAGACACTGGGCTTCCTGCCTGGCGATTTAAGCCAGAAAGTAGACCCGTATCTGCGCCCACTGTACGACGCGCTGTTTGAAATGCTGGGCTTTGAGAAAGTCGAGAAACTGATTGAGCGCAACGTTATTGAAGTCGCGCCGCTGGCCTATATGCGTGGT
>NZ_JBHDVN010000371.1:0-384 GCF_046635365.1 Acinetobacter sp. NIOH-H-8 | reverse complement strand
CACTACAAGCGCGTGCAGGCGGGCGAGCAGGCCAAGCCCTCGAACCCGGACGACGCGGACTACGTGGAGCTGGCGAAGTCGAACATCTTGTTGATCGGTCCGACGGGGACGGGCAAGACGTATCTGGCGCAGACGTTGGCGCGGATGTTGAACGTGCCTTTCGCGATCGCGGACGCGACGGCGCTCACCGAGGCGGGGTATGTCGGTGAGGACGTGGAGAACATTCTGTTGAAGCTGGTGCAGGCGGCGGACTTCGACGTGAAGAAGGCTGAGACGGGCATCATCTACATCGATGAGATCGACAAGGTGGCGCGGAAGGCGGAGAACCCTTCGATCACGCGGGACGTGTCGGGTGAGGGTGTGCAGCAGGCGTTGTTGAAGATC
>NZ_JBHDVN010000370.1:0-384 GCF_046635365.1 Acinetobacter sp. NIOH-H-8 | reverse complement strand
GACCGGCTTTCCCAGGCGGGTGGCAGCAAAGAGAACGCGGGGGTGATCACTGGATGATCGCAGCGATCACCCCGTCCGGCTCGCTTGCTCAGGACAGTTTCCTGACTTGCGAGGCGGAATTATGTCCGGAGCCTTTCGTTAACTCTTGTTCCGCGAGATACCCATGTTCCGCCTTTTGCTGTGCCTGCTTTTACTGATCCCACTGCCGGTCAGTGCTGGGATTTTTGATCTGCCTCGCTCACAGCCGGCCCTGTTCAACGCCCCCCTGAATAACAGCCAGGACTTCCTGCCGGTGGATCTGGCCTTTGGCCTTGATCTGATAGAAGCCGACACCGACAGTATTCGCCTGCGGTTCATAAATGCCGATGGCTATTACCTCTACAA
>NZ_JBHDVN010000369.1:0-385 GCF_046635365.1 Acinetobacter sp. NIOH-H-8 | reverse complement strand
CCCCACCTCGATGAAGAAGGCATCTGGACCTATCCTACACTCGCCCTGCTGCCAGCTGTCCTGCAACAGCCGCTCGTCCGGAGCCAGGGCGTCGGGGGCGCCTCCCTCTACGCGCTGCGCCACCTGCTGCTCAGCGAGGCGGATGACAAGGATCTGGGGGGCGGCGCCCTCCTGGTGCGGACTTCCCAACTGGCGGGCGAGGGCGTAGCTCAGGCGCATGTAGTCCCCCTGCATCAGGGAGCGGGGATCGACCGGGGCCAGCTCCAGCAGCACGTTCTCGCCGCTGCTTATGGCGTGCTCGAAACGCCAGACGGTGACATTGATGCCCACCAGGATGGCGAGGCCGGTCAGAAAGAAACCAAGACGTCTCATGAGGGGATACTCC
>NZ_JBHDVN010000368.1:0-385 GCF_046635365.1 Acinetobacter sp. NIOH-H-8 | reverse complement strand
GACGTACTATCTACAAGTCAGTTATAGACAGTTCTTTTCCGACCAGAGCCACCCACTCTGTAACGGAACAGTAAAAAAACCGACCTCACCAGTCGGTTTTTTTACATCTGTTGTTTCTCAAAATCCGCCCGACATGCCCGTCACACCGGGGAAACTCATGCTTTGAATCAGAACCAATCATCTCAACTTTGCCGTCTCCTGAAAAAACTGGCACATTCAGTTCGATAACTACCCATAAATACAGAGAGAAAATCCGATGTCAGAAAAGTGGAGTAAAGAATTCGACTCTTGCTTTCAGGTGGGGAGCATAGAAGAAATTGCCGATGCTCTCGAGAAACGCAGCGGAAGCGAGGAAAACGCGTTAGCCATGCTGGCAATGACAGCC
>NZ_JBHDVN010000367.1:0-385 GCF_046635365.1 Acinetobacter sp. NIOH-H-8 | reverse complement strand
AGCCACTTCCCCTCGACCCGCATGCGCCGCATGCGCCGCGACGACTTTTCGCGCCGCCTGATGCGCGAGCACCGCCTCAGCGCGGACGACCTCATCTATCCGGTGTTCGTGCTCGACGGCCCGAGCCGCAGCGAGGCGGTGGCGTCGATGCCGGGCGTGAATCGGATCAGTATCGATCGGCTGCTCGGCGTGGCCGAACAGGCGGTGGCGCTGGGCGTGCCGGCGCTGGCGCTGTTCCCGGTCATCGACGCCGGTCTGAAGACCGACGACGCGGCCGAGGCATGGAATCCGGACGGTCTGGTGCCGCGCACCGTGCGTGCGCTGAAGCAGCGCTTCCCCGAACTGGGCGTGATCACTGACGTCGCGCTCGATCCCTATACGTCGC
>NZ_JBHDVN010000366.1:0-385 GCF_046635365.1 Acinetobacter sp. NIOH-H-8 | reverse complement strand
AGCAGGCTCTGATCCAGCGTTTGCACTAAAGTTTTGAGTACCCACACCGTAATAAATAATGGGACCAGTACTAGCAAGCCTGTAATGAAATATTTTTTCATGGGGTTCGTTTTTTAGTGGCAGGCACAGCCGGGACTGCACTTGGCGGAGTCGCCCGTGCTGGCAGACTCTGCTGGCTTGCTGCCTGACGCCTGGTTATTTTTGAAATCGGTGGCATACCAGCCGCTACCGCTCAATTGAAAACTGGGAGCAGAAACTTGTTTGCTAAAGGTCTGCTGCTGGCATTTAGGGCAAGCCTCAACAGACGGCGCAGATACCTTGCGCATCAGTTCTTGCTGATAACCACACGCTGTACATTGGAAATCGTAGATAGGCATTTGTTAAC
>NZ_JBHDVN010000365.1:0-385 GCF_046635365.1 Acinetobacter sp. NIOH-H-8 | reverse complement strand
CAGTACGCGCGCATGATCGCGCAGTGGCGCACGGGCTACGCCGGGATGACCTCGGACGAGTACTGGACGAACAAGCTCCGCCTCACGCCGTCCACTGATGCGTGACGCCGACGCGTGACCGACACGATGCCCCGCCGGGTTGCCGGCGGGGCATCGTTCGTCAGAGGTCCGCGTGGAGCTGCCACACCCGCTCGGCCGCACTCGTCCAGCTGAACGCGCGGCCGCGGTCGGCGGCGAGGACCGAGAGTCGCTCGACGGCCGACGTGGATGCCAGGGTGTCGGCGAGCGCCGAGCCGAGGGCGGCCGCGTCGGCGGCGGGCGCGAAGGCGGCGGCATCCAGGAGGAGTTCCCGGTGCGTCTCGGTGTCGGCGGCGACGGTCGGGAC
>NZ_JBHDVN010000364.1:0-386 GCF_046635365.1 Acinetobacter sp. NIOH-H-8 | reverse complement strand
CCGCTGTGCAAAGCGATGCTGAAGAGAACGCAGTCTGACACGCAGTGCTAACCTTTGACCGGCGCCGAAATCGGCGCCGGGAAGCAAAACTCATCATCATAGGCTAAGTGATGTTCGCATGAGCCCCGGCTGCGGCCGGGGCGATTCACAATGATGGGTGTGGAATATGTTTGAATTCGACGCGTGTCATCTGGCCCGATTGCAATTCGCCTTTACCGTATCCTTCCATATCCTCTTTCCGGCCATCACCATCGGACTTGCCAGCTACATTGTGGTGCTTGTGGGGATGTTGCTGCGAACCCGGGATAATGTCTGGCGTTCACTATACAATTTCTTTCTGAAAATCTTTGCCGTCTATTTTGGCATGGGCGTTGTCTCCGTATTAG
>NZ_JBHDVN010000363.1:0-386 GCF_046635365.1 Acinetobacter sp. NIOH-H-8 | reverse complement strand
CTGCACCGTGGCGACGTCGCGCAACATCACCGGCACCCCGGCGCGAACCGCCAGCGGCACGTTCCTGAAGTCCTCCAGCGACTTCAGAAAGCCGCCGGCGCGCACCATGTACTCCGCCTCTGCCAGTTCGAGCACCGAGCCGCCGGTCTCCTGGTTGGCGTTCATCAAGGCCTCGCGCACCTGGGCGTGTGTCACCCCGTAGGCGACCAGGCGCGCCGGATCGAGCACCACTTGGTACTGCTTGACCATGCCGCCGACGGTCGCCACCTCGGCCACGTTGGCCAGCGACTTCAGCTCGAACTTCAGGAACCAGTCCTGCAGCGCGCGCAGCTGTGACAGGTCGTGGCGGCCGCTGCGGTCGACCAGCGCATACTGGAACACCCAGC
>NZ_JBHDVN010000362.1:0-386 GCF_046635365.1 Acinetobacter sp. NIOH-H-8 | reverse complement strand
ATGCCAGCCTTCCCGTATACCGCCGATTACTTCTCCGGGATGACCGCGACGACAGCCGCGCTGGCAGCCCTGCACAAAGTACGCGAAACGGGTAAAGGTGAAAGCATCGATATCGCCATGTACGAAGTGATGCTGCGCATGGGTCAGTATTTCATGATGGACTACTTCAACGGCGGCGAAATCTGTCCACGTATGACGAAAGGGAAAGACCCCTACTACGCCGGTTGCGGCCTGTATAAATGCGCCGATGGTTACATCGTCATGGAGTTGGTCGGCATCACGCAAATCAACGAGTGTTTTAAAGATATTGGCCTGGCGCACATTCTCGGTACGCCGGAAGTTCCGGAAGGCACGCAGCTCATCCATCGCGTGGAATGCCCTTACGG
>NZ_JBHDVN010000361.1:0-387 GCF_046635365.1 Acinetobacter sp. NIOH-H-8 | reverse complement strand
GTACGCAGGTATCTGCCGTCGCCCTGGCGGATTTCCACCAGGCCACTGAAGGCCAGCACCCGCATGGCCTCACGCACGGTGTTGCGGCTGATGCCCAGCTCCAGGGCCAGTTCGGGCTCGGTCGGCAGGCGCTGGCCGATGGCCCAGGTGCCGCTGGTGATGCGGTTGCGCAGTTGGGCTACGGCTTGCTCGACCAGGGTGCGTTTGATTAACAGAGTCATGGGGACATCCAGTCATCGGATGATTTTTTCGAAGAGGTGAACGAGAACGCTGGAGTGCCGCGGGGACAAGGTTGGTTTCTCACAGCAGCTAAACGATATAGGGGCCGCTTCGCGCCCCATCGCCGGCAAGCCGGCTCCCACAGACTTGGCTGTATGACACATGATG
>NZ_JBHDVN010000360.1:0-387 GCF_046635365.1 Acinetobacter sp. NIOH-H-8 | reverse complement strand
GCTCGTACAGGGTCAGCCCCAGACTGGCCAATTTCTCTTCCCCATTGGCTCCGGCAGGTACCGCCAGCAGCACGGTGGACTGACGCAGCTTGCCCACCGCATCCTCCCCCTGGATCCGCAGTCGCAGCGTACTCTCCGCTTCCACCTCGCCCAGGGTCTGGGCCAGTTGGGCCGGCGGCGTCTCACGATAGGGATCGTGCACCATATCCATCCCTAACCCGGGACGGAACAGGCTGAAGGCCACCAGCAGCAGCAGCAGTTTTTCGTACCAGCGACTCGTCACCAGGAACCAGCCCTGGGTGGCGGCGGCGAAGATCAGCATGGCGACGGTGGCCACCACGAAGATCAGCACGCCGTGGGCGAAGTCCACGTCGATCAGCAGCAGAT
>NZ_JBHDVN010000359.1:0-387 GCF_046635365.1 Acinetobacter sp. NIOH-H-8 | reverse complement strand
ATTTTAGCACGGGCAGGCCCTGATCGTGGTACATTGCCAGCACCGCGTCGGCATTATCGAGATATTTGGGCTGAAACAGCGTATCAGCAGGTAGCGGCCCGTTGAGTTTCATCCCCTGCGCCCGCAGCTCGTCGAGCACCGGAATGATGGTGTCTATCTCTTCCGTGCCCATATGACCGCCTTCGCCCGCGTGCGGATTCAGGCCACAGACAAGAATGCGCGGTTCGGCAATACCAAATTTGGTCCGCAAATCGTGATGCAAAATAGCAATCACTTCGTGCAAAAGCGCAGGGGTGATGGCGTCTGCAATCGCCCGTAGCGGCAGATGCGTGGTCGCCAGCGCCACGCGAAGTTCTTCGGTTGCCAGCATCATCACGACTTTTTTCG
>NZ_JBHDVN010000358.1:0-388 GCF_046635365.1 Acinetobacter sp. NIOH-H-8 | reverse complement strand
ATTTTATGGCGGGCAAATCCGAGGCTGATATTGCCGCCGAGTTTACGCGTCTGGAGCAAATCGAGGCCACGGAAACCGAAGGTATTACCGCGCTTCCGGGGGCAATCGCCGTACTCAGTCATTTGAATAAAGCAGGAATTCAGTGGGCCATTGTGTCTTCTGGCTCCATGCCGGTAGCGCGAGCGCGCCATAAAATAGCTGGGCTTCCCGCACCAGAGGTGTTTGTAACCGCTGAGCGAGTGAAGCGCGGAAAACCAGAACCTGATGCGTATCTGTTAGGTGCGCAGCTGCTGGGGCTTGCGCCGCAGGAGTGTGTGGTGGTGGAAGATGCTCCCGCTGGCGTGCTTTCTGGCCTGGCGGCGGGTTGCCATGTCATTGCGGTTAACGC
>NZ_JBHDVN010000357.1:0-388 GCF_046635365.1 Acinetobacter sp. NIOH-H-8 | reverse complement strand
GCAGAAATAGCAGATGAGTTTTTAGCGTATATTCGTGGTGCAGAATTAATTATCCATAACGCCTCGTTTGATATCGGCTTTATGGATTATGAGTTTCAGAAGCTTAACCGTGATATTCCTCTCACAGAAACTTTTTGCCAAATAACCGATAGCCTTGCTATGGCAAGGGCGTTATTTCATGGCAAACGCAATAATCTAGATGCGTTATGTGACAGATATTTAATTGATAACTCCAAACGAACACTGCACGGCGCATTATTAGATGCCGAGATCCTCGCTGATGTTTACTTAGCTATGACCGGTGGGCAAACCGCATTAGCTTTTTCAATGGAAGGTGAACCGAGCGAAGAGCAAAAAGGGGATGATATACAACGTATTGTACGACCAG
>NZ_JBHDVN010000356.1:0-389 GCF_046635365.1 Acinetobacter sp. NIOH-H-8 | reverse complement strand
ACTGCACACGTATCGCCGATTACTTTCGCGACAAGGGCAAGAACGTGCTGCTGCTGATGGATTCACTGACCCGCTACGCCCAGGCCCAGCGTGAAATCGCCCTGGCCATCGGCGAGCCGCCGGCAACCAAGTGTTATCCGCCGTCGGTATTCGCCAAGCTGCCCAGCCTGGTCGAGCGCGCCGGCAATGCCGAGCAGGGCGGCGGTTCCATCACCGCGTTCTATACCGTGCTCTCCGATGGCGACGATCAGAAGGACCCGTTCGCCGATGCCGCGCGCGGTGTACTCGACGGCCAGATCGTGCTGTCGCGTCGGCTGGCGGAGGAGGGGCATTACCGGGCAATCGACATCGAGGCTTCCATCAGCCGTGTGATGCCGCAGGTGGTAAGC
>NZ_JBHDVN010000355.1:0-389 GCF_046635365.1 Acinetobacter sp. NIOH-H-8 | reverse complement strand
AGATGAGATCGCCTGCGGTCAGTGACGAGTTCGCCACAGCTGTCGGCAGCACTTCACCGATAGCCCACGGTTGGCGGCCATATTCAGCCACGAACCAGCCCGCTTCTACAGCAATCCACGGCAGCGGAATACCGTACAGCGCGGCGCGCAGCAGCCATTTTTTCTCGCCAATGCGGTTGCGGATGACACTCCAGAAAGAGAGCGCAATGATTGCCAGCAGCAGGAAGCCACACGCCACCATGATACGGAACGCGAAGTACAGCGGCGCTACACGCGGAATGGAGTCTTTGGTTGCCTGTTGAATCTGAGCTTCAGTCGCATCAGCCACGTTTGGCGTATAGCGTTTCAGCAGCAGACCGTAACCGAGATCTTTCTTCATGCTATTGAAC
>NZ_JBHDVN010000354.1:0-389 GCF_046635365.1 Acinetobacter sp. NIOH-H-8 | reverse complement strand
ATAATCGCCTGCACAATCAACCTGTGGTCGTTGTTGTCTGCAATGCCTTGCACAAATGACTGGTCAATCTTGATTTCACTGACGGGGAATTTGTTTAAATAACTGAGGGCGGAGTAGCCGGTGCCAAAGTCATCTAGCGAGATTCTAAAGCCCATGCGATCAAGGGATTTTAAGGTTTTTTGAATATGCAGGTTGTCGCTCAGCAGCAGGCTTTCGGTGATCTCTAAGGTGATCCATGCCGGGTTGCAGTGGGTTTTCTTTAACAGGTGCCGGATGGAGTTGAGCAGGTTGTTATGGATAAACTGGCGGCTGGATAAGTTGATGGCGACGGTGATGGGATCTGTGCGACCGGTGTTCCACCTGACGGCATCTTTAAAGGCGGTTTGCAT
>NZ_JBHDVN010000353.1:0-389 GCF_046635365.1 Acinetobacter sp. NIOH-H-8 | reverse complement strand
GGTAATGCTGGTATGAGGAATTGCTCTATCCAAAAATGAAAAACATCTGAATTGATTTTGCAGTCAAATAAACCGACTGAAAATAACTTACCCTCATGGATTGCTCCAATGGCATTGGTCTGATTCTTTAATTGCCAATTATATTGCCCTAAACAAGGTACTCCTTTTCGTGAGTAGCCATGAGGTCTGTAATCATGTGACTTAAAACCACTTTCATCCACATAAATAATCGGGTGGTTTGTTTCTAATTCATTCACTTGCTGAATAAATTTATCCCTAAGCTTTGTATCTGCTTTAGGATGGCTTAACGTCTTTTTTTAACTGTAATATTTAAGCGCTTTAATGCAGCACCAATAGATGAAACACCACAATTAAAACGTGCAGCACGT
>NZ_JBHDVN010000352.1:0-390 GCF_046635365.1 Acinetobacter sp. NIOH-H-8 | reverse complement strand
CTCCAAAGCATAGCGGCTTTTCGGCGCTTCGCCAGCCGCCAGCATGCCGCACGCGTTGAGCCGCTGGCCGTCGCTCTTTCACGCCAGTTCACGCTTTGTTCGCAATACCGTCATCGAAATTTCATATAAAGACCTATTAATAGTGGCCAGTTAATGACGAACCTGGACACTCTTATGAACAGCTCTCTTGCCGCGGTGGCAGAAACTGATTACCAGCCGTTCACCGATCTCGCTGCCGGCCGGCAGCGGAAGGTCTTAAGCGTGCGTAATCTGAGTAAAGCTTATCAAGCCCAGCACAAAGTGCTGGACGGCATCAGCTTTGATCTGCACGCCGGGGAAATGGTCGGGGTCATTGGCCGCTCCGGCGCCGGTAAATCGACGCTCCTGCAT
>NZ_JBHDVN010000351.1:0-390 GCF_046635365.1 Acinetobacter sp. NIOH-H-8 | reverse complement strand
TTCTATTTGGGAACCTGTCTGCAATGAAATTTTCGATCGTTTGATTAAACCACGCTGGGAGATTAGATAATGAAGCGTGCGCCTGTCATTCCAAAACATACGATTAAGACTCAACCGCTTGAAGATACTCCGTCATCGGCACCAGCTGCACCGATGGTGGATTCGTTAATTGCGCGCGTAGGAGCTATGGCTCGTGGCAATGCTATTACTTTGCCTGTATGTGGTAGGGACGTGAAATTTACCCTTGAGGTGCTCCGGGGAGATAGTGTTGAGAAGACCTCTCGGGTATGGTCAGGTAATGAACGTGACCAGGAACTGCTTACCGAAGACGCCCTGGATGATCTTATCCCTTCTTTTCTACTGACAGGTCAGCAGACACCAGCATTCGGT
>NZ_JBHDVN010000350.1:0-390 GCF_046635365.1 Acinetobacter sp. NIOH-H-8 | reverse complement strand
GTCCCCTATCAGGGTCGCGGTGGCGTAGAGACCGTTCATCAGCGGCATCATGCCCACCACCCTTCCCCCCTGCCACTGGTAAAAGGTGACCGGCTGATAGGACCCCATCTGCAACAACACGGGCCGCCCGGAGAGGCCCCGCACCTGCCAGTTGTCACTCTGGCTGCGTTCATAGTGCCGGGCAGTCCCCTCCAGCAGCCACTGCCGTTTGGCATCCAGGCCCAGCCCCACTCCGGCCTGCTGACTGCTGGAGGCGCCATCCACCCGCCACTCGATGAGCAGGCTTTGGGGCGGCTGGTTCACTTGCGCCAGGGTACGCTCGGCCTCCTGCAACTGGGCGGGGGTTCCGCTCAGTACCAGCTGGTTGCCCATGGCGCTCACCCCGAGATC
>NZ_JBHDVN010000349.1:0-390 GCF_046635365.1 Acinetobacter sp. NIOH-H-8 | reverse complement strand
TTATTCACCTGAGCATCAAATTCTATTTCTTAACTTCAATATAAGGTAAAAATGCGTCAAGTTCTCTGGCGTAATAAATGTACTCTTGTCCGACGATTTGACAAGATGAAAACTTCATCACCTCTCCAGATTACATCTGAATATGAGGACAAGAGAAATGAAAAAACATGCTATTGCAGTAATGATGATCGCCGTATTTTCTGAGTCGGTTTATGCGGAGTCTACCTTATTTATTCCGGACGTCTCTCCTGAGAGCGTCACGACATCCCTTTCTGTGGGGGTGTTAAACGGTAAATCCAGGGAGCTGGTTTATGATACCGACACCGGACGGAAGCTGAGTCAACTGGACTGGAAAATAAAAAATGTCGCCACGTTGCAGGGGGATTTATC
>NZ_JBHDVN010000348.1:0-391 GCF_046635365.1 Acinetobacter sp. NIOH-H-8 | reverse complement strand
ACCCTGCAGATGACTTGATTCTGCGTCCAAGCTCGACTAAACGCACCCAACAGGCATTCGACCAACTGGCACAAGTCAAAGATATCGTAATGGTCTTTGGCTTTGTCAACCAGACTGAAGATGGCCAGCGTTTTAACTCTGCTGCAGTGATGAAAGACGGTCAGGTATTGGGAATTTATAACAAGCAGACTTTACCAAACTATGCTGTGTTTGATGAGAAGCGTTATTTTAATGAAGGTCATCAACACCTGGTATTTGAATACCTCGGTCATAAATTTGGAGTACTGATCTGTGAAGATGTATGGTCTCTGAATGTTGTTCAACAGCTGGCTCAGCTGAATGTTGATACTGTGGTGGTACTGAACTCTTCTCCATATGAAGTCGGTAAGCC
>NZ_JBHDVN010000347.1:0-391 GCF_046635365.1 Acinetobacter sp. NIOH-H-8 | reverse complement strand
GCGCCAGATAGCCCAGCGGGAAAAATATCAGTGCGCAAACGACAATAATTTCAATGATATCGCTGATGGTCATCATGATGAGCGCTCCACAGCATCATCTAACAGTCGCATGGGTTCTGGTATTCGTCGCCAGTGGCGACCATCGTGCTCGGCATTGATGACCGGTTTAGAACTTTGCGTTAAAGGCAGCGGCATGCCCCATTGTTCTGGGGCAAGCAAGCGCATCTGCACCAGCTCGGCACTGATTTGATCATCTTCAAACCAGACCATACGGTTTGAGAAAATGTCGCCAGTAGGCAATGGGAAAATATGATTCAACGCGGTATCCAGATCGTTAATCCGACAGAATGAGAGAAACAGCACCAGCCGATTACCGCCAATGGTCATGATA
>NZ_JBHDVN010000346.1:0-391 GCF_046635365.1 Acinetobacter sp. NIOH-H-8 | reverse complement strand
GGATTAGCAGAGCGAGGTATGTAGGCGGTGCTACAGAGTTCTTGAAGTGGTGGCCTAACTACGGCTACACTAGAAGGACAGTATTTGGTATCTGCGCTCTGCTGAAGCCAGTTACCTTCGGAAAAAGAGTTGGTAGCTCTTGATCCGGCAAACAAACCACCGCTGGTAGCGGTGGTTTTTTTGTTTGCAAGCAGCAGATTACGCGCAGAAAAAAAGGATCTCAAGAAGATCCTTTGATCTTTTCTACGGGGTCTGACGCTCAGTGGAACGAAAACTCACGTTAAGCAACGTTTTCTGCCTCTGACGCCTCTTTTAATGGTCTCAGATGTCCTTTGGTCACCAGTTCTGCCAGCGTGAAGGAATAATGGCCGAGCATATTGATATGTCCGTG
>NZ_JBHDVN010000345.1:0-391 GCF_046635365.1 Acinetobacter sp. NIOH-H-8 | reverse complement strand
CTCGAAGTGCGCAGCCACATCGCCTCGACCTCGCGCGCCGCCGTCGATTTCGTGCAGCGCCTCTACCGCGGCGACGAACTGCTGTTCGACGGCGCGGTCCGTGTGGTGTCGATCGACGTGGCGAGGAACCGCCCGGTATCGCTGCCCGCGGCGCTGCGCGAGCGGCTGCTTCCTTCCATCCAGCCTTCCGTGTCCACTCTCACATGAATCTTTCCGAAGACCTCTCGATCATTTCGCTCGTGATGCACGCCAGTCTGCTGGTCAAGCTGGTGATGGCGCTGCTGGTCGGCATTTCCTTCATGAGCTGGTACTGGATCTTCCGCAAGTCCTTCGCCATCCGCGCGGCGCGGCTCAGTTCGGACAAGTTCGAGCTGGAGTTCTGGTCCGGTGG
>NZ_JBHDVN010000344.1:0-392 GCF_046635365.1 Acinetobacter sp. NIOH-H-8 | reverse complement strand
AGCCAGTAATTACCAATGATATATAGATTGGCCACTACAATCCCCCAGATCACCCCCAGCAAATGCGCTTCAACCAGTACTGGACTACCAATCAATTGGGCCGTGCCCTCACTGCCGATGGTATTTTCCCAGACCAGCTTCGCAAAAATCAGAAACAAAACCAAGGCTGCAAAACTGCGATCTTTCTTATACAACAGAAGCACACAGGCCACGGCGGCATACGCACCATGCAAGACACCTGACAGTCCAGCATAAGCCTCGATATCTGGCAGGAAATAATAAAAGCTAAGACTGATCAGCGGAGGCAAGACCAGTAGAATACTGACGAAGTTCCACACCGAAACACGTGGAAAGATATAGGGCAAGCAGATAAAGGCCAGCATATTCAGGAA
>NZ_JBHDVN010000343.1:0-392 GCF_046635365.1 Acinetobacter sp. NIOH-H-8 | reverse complement strand
ATCCAGGCTGGCCCCGCCGATGTGCAGACACGAGCCATCCCGAGCAACGCTCAGGTCATGCACATTGCCCGGTCTTCACCCCGGGGCCTCGACCGCGCCCTCGTCGCCGTGAAGGGACTAGTTCGGCTGCCACCCAGCGGAGTGGACTGGGCAGCGACACGACGACAGCCCCGCCTACTCGTCTCCGACGCTCACTTCGAGGGTCGCGCCCAAACAGCCCTCAACGGCATCCTTGCCAAACTCCCGAGCCTCAGGCTGACCCCGGAATCCCATGTCACGATCTATTCCTTCTGGCTGCACATCACGGCCCGCACCGCAACCCTGCTAGCCGACCAGCTACGCGCCCAGGGGGTCACCATGGACCGTGTGATATCCCGAGCCCACCGCTACGA
>NZ_JBHDVN010000342.1:0-392 GCF_046635365.1 Acinetobacter sp. NIOH-H-8 | reverse complement strand
ATATGCAGCACGACGCCCTCTTCGATGCGACCCAGCGCGGTGATCGGTACCTGAGTGATGCCCCAGGGGCTCGGCGCCAGGTCCATCGCAGGCTGAAGGCCGAGCAGCGCCAGCGCATGTTGCGGCATGGAGTTGGGGCCGTTGATGAAGGCGGCCGTCGGCGACGAGAGGCGTATCACCGTGACGGCCGGCAGACGCTGCCCGTAATGAGCCCGCAGCCGCTCGCGCCATTGCGCCAGCTCGGCGTCCATCGCCTGCAGGCGTTGCCTGGCCAATGCCTCGCGTCTCAGCGCACGCGCCAGGTCGAGAAACGCCTCGCGCTGCACCTGCAGATTGTCGTGCTGCTGGCTGAAGCCTTGGTACACCTGAACCGGCGCAATACGCTCTAGCAA
>NZ_JBHDVN010000341.1:0-392 GCF_046635365.1 Acinetobacter sp. NIOH-H-8 | reverse complement strand
AATCAGGAGCAGCAAATGATGATGGCGACGCTGGTGCATTATCATCGTAAAGCCATAAAACTGGATGATATGCCCCGCTTTACGCTGTTTAAGAAAAAACAGTATCTGCCGTTAATTCAGCTACTTCGGCTGGGCGTATTACTGAACAACCAGCGGCAGGCGACCACCACACCGCCGACGCTGCGGCTAACGACCGATGACAGCCACTGGACGTTATGTTTTCCGCATGACTGGTTCAGCCAGAATGCGCTGGTACTGCTTGATCTGGAAAAAGAACAGCAGTACTGGGAAGCGGTAACTGGCTGGCGTCTCAATATTGAGGAAGAAAGCTCGCCGGAGATCGCCGCGTAAATTGTGGATCAGACGCCGCGCTGCGGCGTCTGCCTTTACTG
>NZ_JBHDVN010000340.1:0-393 GCF_046635365.1 Acinetobacter sp. NIOH-H-8 | reverse complement strand
ACCCGATGCCGATATTGGTCTGCGCTTAGGAATCGGCGCCGCCCATATGTTGATGGAGTCACTGCGGCCACAGCAACTGCTGGCCGTCGGCTTTGGCGAAGCCACGATGACCACATTAAAACGCCTCAGCGGATTTATCTCGGCGCAACAAATCCGACTGGTCACGTTATCCGGCGGCGTGGGGCCGTATATGACCGGAATAGGCCAGCTTGATGCCGCTTGTAGCGTAAGTAGTATGCCCGCGCCGCTGCGCGCATCATCGCAGGAAATTGCCTGCACGCTGCGCAATGAAAATAGCGTGCGGGATGTGATGCTCACAGCGCATGCTGCCGATGCCGCCATCGTGGGGATTGGGGCAATTAACCAGAAAGATCAAGCCAGTATCTTAAAATC
>NZ_JBHDVN010000339.1:0-393 GCF_046635365.1 Acinetobacter sp. NIOH-H-8 | reverse complement strand
GGTTGTCATTGCATTGCAAGCCATCCGCTTTGACTGGAATTATGATGCCCACCTCATTACGTTTACCCCGGATAACAAGCAGCCTGGCTATCTGTCACGCTTTGCCTCGGTTGAAATGCGTCTGCGTAAACATCTCTCACTAGCAAATGACGATGTATGGCAGCGCTGCGCCGACAAACTGATTGCAGCTCTCGGAAACATACCCGCCTGGCATCAGCCGCTGGTTGCGTTATTGTTGCCGGAAAAACAAGATGTGAGCCATGAGATTGCCAGACGTCTTTGCGGACAAAAAGGGTTATATGCGCTGGAATGGCTAAAACTAACGGCCGCCGACGAGCAGGTATTGGCAGAACTGGGGAAATACTATCCAGGACAGCCAGGGCAGGTATTTGA
>NZ_JBHDVN010000338.1:0-393 GCF_046635365.1 Acinetobacter sp. NIOH-H-8 | reverse complement strand
GTAGTAACCAGCGTTGTTAATCAAAAGGTCGATAGGTGGCAGGCTCTGAGCAAGTAACGCGATTTTTACGTAATCAGTAACATCCAGTTCATGCAAGCTCAAAGAGGAGTAACGTGCTCTCAAAGGTTGTAGTTCGTCACTGTCTGTGACGTTACGGCTAGTAGCGTGGACGTTCCACCCGCGTTCAAGATAAAGCTCTGTCAGACTCAAACCAATACCACGATTTGCGCCTGTGATAAAAACACTATGGGCCATTTTTAACTCTCTGGTAAGACTCGTTATCGAACTATTGTGTTAGCTGAGTGCGACAAAATCAACTAACCACCATGCACTAAACAACAGGGATATAAATACAGAGATAGCACAGAAGGAACCAAACAAAGCGCCTAGGAC
>NZ_JBHDVN010000337.1:0-393 GCF_046635365.1 Acinetobacter sp. NIOH-H-8 | reverse complement strand
GTCTCCGGCGATCTCAGTGAAATGGTGCCTTATCTGGGCGGCGACAAAATCCGCGTCCTTGCCGTCTTTTCAGAAAATCGTCTGCTGGGCCAGCTTGCCAATGTCCCTACCGCTAAAGAACAGGGCTACGACCTAGTGTGGCCGATTATTCGCGGCTTCTATGTCGGGCCCAAAGTCAGCGATGCCGATTACCAGTGGTGGGTGGATACCTTCAAGAAGCTCCAGCAAACCGACGAGTTTAAAAAGCAGCGCGATCTGCGCGGCCTGTTTGAGTTCGACATGACCGGCCAGCAGCTCGATGACTACGTGAAAAAACAGGTTACTGATTACCGTGAACAGGCGAAAGCCTTCGGACTCGCGAAATAATCGCGGAGGCAATGATGAGCGATCGTA
>NZ_JBHDVN010000336.1:0-394 GCF_046635365.1 Acinetobacter sp. NIOH-H-8 | reverse complement strand
CTGTTTTCGCGCATGATGCTCGGTAAAAGCAAAAGCGACAAAATCGTTACTACGCTGGATGCCGGTCTTCAACGACGTCTGGAAGAACTGGCGCAAAACTGGAAAGGGCGGTTGCCACCGCGCAGCTCACTGGCGATGATCGTGGTTGATCATACCGATATGCGTGTTCGCGGCTGGGTGGGATCGGTTGATCTCAACGATGATTCACGCTTTGGTCATGTTGATATGGTCAATGCGATCCGATCGCCGGGATCGGTACTCAAACCCTTTGTGTATGGTCTGGCGCTGGATGACGGCTTGATCCATCCCGCATCACTATTACAGGACGGTCCGCGCCGCACCGGAGATTACCGCCCGGGAAACTTCGATAGCGGATTTCACGGCCCGGTTAGCA
>NZ_JBHDVN010000335.1:0-394 GCF_046635365.1 Acinetobacter sp. NIOH-H-8 | reverse complement strand
AAGCAATGGAGTTCGGCAACCTCAAAGACTCGGAGCAGATGAAATTGGCCAAGGATGAGCAGAACAATCAGCAGATAGTCACCATTGCGCCAGCCAACCCTGACGTCGTTTATGTCCCACAATACGACCCGAGCGCTGTCTATAGCCCGCCAGCTGCCGGGCCAGCTCCCGCACCGGTGACCACAGCAACCACGACAACGACCGTGCCTGCGACAACGACCACGACAGTGGTGGAACATGACGATCACGACAACTATGATTAATACGCCCGCGGTGATATGGTCTTGACGGGCTGGCTCGCCTTTGGGGGGGGCATGCTGGTCAACGAGGTCTTCAACGACGATGATGAGGGCGTTTATTATTACCCTAGGTGGGGATCAGATTATCCCAGCGG
>NZ_JBHDVN010000334.1:0-395 GCF_046635365.1 Acinetobacter sp. NIOH-H-8 | reverse complement strand
ATTCCGCCGTCAGCAGCGATCGGCTGAATTTCCAGAATGCGAGCGCACTGAGTTACCAACAACAGGAACTGGGCGGCAGTTTTCAGACATTGATTGAAACCCGCGTCACCATTAACCGCGTGGCGATACGCATGTTAAAAAATCAGCGCGATCCCGCCTCGCTGGACGCCATGAACACGCTGTTAACCAACGCTGGCGCGTCGCTCAACGAAGCGGAAAAGCATTTCAACAACTACGTGAACTCCGAAGCGATCGCAGGCAAAGATCCGGCGTTGGATGCCCAGGCCGAAGCCAGCTTTAAGCAGATGTATGACGTTTTGCAGCAGTCTATCCACTATCTTAAAGCCGATAATTACGCCGCCTATGGCAACCTTGACGCGCAAAAAGCGCAGGAT
>NZ_JBHDVN010000333.1:0-395 GCF_046635365.1 Acinetobacter sp. NIOH-H-8 | reverse complement strand
GATGAAGACCATGTCGGCGCCTTCCAGCACTTCGGAAATGCGCTCGCGATCTTCCAGAGCCGCCTGACGACCGACTTCCGGATTGGCGCCGGCACCCAGCCCCTTGGTGACGCCCGGGCCGAGTTGCAGAACGGTGCGCGCCGCGATGTTCTTCAGCGCTTGTGCGTCGGTGTTGGCGCAGATGAACTCGACGCCCTCGACGTTGTTCTTGGCCATGTGATTGACGGCGTTGCCGCCACCACCACCTACACCGATCACTTTTATGACGGCGGTTTGTGCGATGTTATCGACCAGTTCAAACATTTCCCCTCTCCTTCCTTTCTAGTTTTGTCGCCTACTGTTACCGCGTTGAATCAGAAATTGCCCTGGACCCAGCGTTTGAGCCGCTCCAGGAC
>NZ_JBHDVN010000332.1:0-395 GCF_046635365.1 Acinetobacter sp. NIOH-H-8 | reverse complement strand
AATTATCGCTTATTTGTACATTCCGTCACATTTTAATCGTTGAAGATAGAAACCATTCTCATTATCATTGTGTTGTTGATTATTTACTCTTTCCTTCGTTGGCTAAACATCGGGTCTCCTGCCGCCCCCCTGAGCGCCGCATGAGGTATACATCCAGTTAGTAAGAAACAAGTAGGTCGTATGCAATTCACTCCTGACACTGCGTGGAAAATCACCGGCTTTGCGCGTGAAATCAGCCCGGCGTATCGTCAAAAACTGCTTTCGCTCGGCATGTTGCCCGGCTCTTCATTTAATGTTGTCCGCGTCGCGCCCTTAGGGG
The DNA here is from genome assembly GCF_046635365.1 of Acinetobacter sp. NIOH-H-8. Taxonomy (NCBI): domain Bacteria; kingdom Pseudomonadati; phylum Pseudomonadota; class Gammaproteobacteria; order Moraxellales; family Moraxellaceae; genus Acinetobacter; species Acinetobacter sp. NIOH-H-8. The sequence continues at coordinate 76 of NZ_JBHDVN010000332.1, read as the reverse complement.
ATCCGATCCATATCGAAACACGACGCGTGAGTCTGGTTTTGCGTAAAAAGGATTTGGCGTTAATAGAAGTGGAAGC
>NZ_JBHDVN010000331.1:0-396 GCF_046635365.1 Acinetobacter sp. NIOH-H-8 | reverse complement strand
TCTCCAGGCAGCGCAGCCAGGCGGCCTCGGCCATGGGCAGCCATTGCTCCAGCGCCAGGGCCGGCTGGGCGGCGGCCATGTCGAGGAACATGTTGCCCAGCACGAAGAAGTAGTCGGGAAACGCCTGGCACTCGTTCATCAGCTCGCTCGACAGCACCACGGCCTGTTCCAGCGCCCCGGCCTGCGACAGGCAGTGCAGCAGCCGCGCCGCGGCACCCTTGCGCCAGGCCATGCCCGGCGCTGCGAGCTGCAGCGCCTTGAGGTAGAGGTCGGCGGCCTCGCGGAACTCGTGGGCGGACTCGTGCTCCTTGCCGAGCTGGTAGGCGATGTAGGGATCGTCCGGGCGGCGCCGGATCTCCTGCAGCAGCAGCCGCCGGTTGCGGTCGGCCTTGTGGG
>NZ_JBHDVN010000330.1:0-396 GCF_046635365.1 Acinetobacter sp. NIOH-H-8 | reverse complement strand
AGGTCACCATTACTGGCGATATGACACCGTTCACCCAATGTACAAACGCGTACTCGCATTCCGGTATTCGCAATCCGACTACTATCTCCAGCGCTGCTTATCCGCGAAGAATTACCGGTTACAGCAACCCGTGCGCGTTCACCGGAGCTGCCAATGTGACTGTTAAAGCCGACACTTCCAATCCGCACGCTATAACCCATACTGGCAATTTGCGCGGCATACCCAGCGGTTGCGATTCGGGCGTTATCCTCACAACAGCCAATGCGAGCATGATCGTCGCTGCGGGCAAACTGACTGCAAAATGGTATCTCTCCGGGGTCTGTGGCCAGTTTTTGCATAGAGGAAACTTCCTGATGCGCGAAGTTTTCATCCGCCAGCCATTTTTTCCACGCATAC
>NZ_JBHDVN010000329.1:0-397 GCF_046635365.1 Acinetobacter sp. NIOH-H-8 | reverse complement strand
CTTTTTTTGTTGGTGACCTAGGAAATTCTTTAATTAAAAAATTTACGAAAATTAAGCGCCATACTGACCTTTTAGATATTTCACAATATCTTTAGATTCGAACATTTTTACATTGGTATTCGGATCGACAAGATAAGGTACATGGATATTGTTCCCCATCATGGTGAACAGCTGTTCGCGTTTACCGCCTGGCAAGGGCTCATATTTTCCTGGCTTTAAGCGTAGCTTGGCTGGGCCATAATCTTGCCAGCGTTCTTTCGCCACATTGTGGTAGATATAAGGAATTTCCAGCTCAGACAATACACCACGGACTATACGGGTATACGGGCTGGCTTCAAACCCCCACAGCTCCAGAAGCTGTTCAGGTGCAGGTTTATTTTTCTTTAATGGTTTTGCC
>NZ_JBHDVN010000328.1:0-397 GCF_046635365.1 Acinetobacter sp. NIOH-H-8 | reverse complement strand
CATCATGATCATTCCCTGGCAGGGGCTCGCCCCCGACACGCTGGACAACCTGATCGAAAGCTTTGTGTTGCGCGAAGGCACCGATTATGGTGAACATGAACGTTCGCTTGAACAAAAAGTCGCTGACGTAAAACGCCAACTGCAATCCGGCGAGGCCGTGCTGGTATGGTCTGAATTACATGAAACGGTCAATATTATGCCGAAAAAGCAGTTTCGCGAATAAAACGCCTTTGCCGACAATACATTATTAATAAAGCTCAATCATGGAGTTGCCATGTCAGCCAAACATCCGGTGATAGCAGTAACAGGGTCAAGCGGCGCGGGGACCACCACCACCAGCCTCGCGTTTCGTAAAATTTTCGCGCAGTTAAATCTGCATGCCGCCGAGGTGGAAGGC
>NZ_JBHDVN010000327.1:0-397 GCF_046635365.1 Acinetobacter sp. NIOH-H-8 | reverse complement strand
GACGGAAGATCTCGTTCCTGGCATCGTCACGCTCACCACACTGCATAAAGTGCTGCAAAATCTCCTCGATGAAAAAGTACCGATTCGCGATATGCGCACCATTCTCGAAACGCTGGCGGAACATGCGCCCATCCAAAGCGATCCACATGAATTAACCGCCGTCGTGCGCGTGGCGTTGGGACGGGCGATTACCCAGCAGTGGTTTCCTGGCAAAGATGAAGTCCATGTTATTGGCCTCGATACACCGCTGGAACGTTTGTTACTACAGGCGCTGCAGGGCGGGGGAGGACTGGAGCCAGGGCTGGCGGATCGTTTACTGGCGCAAACTCAGGAAGCGCTATCCCGTCAGGAGATGCTGGGTGCGCCGCCAGTATTGTTGGTGAACCACGCGCTGCGA
>NZ_JBHDVN010000326.1:0-397 GCF_046635365.1 Acinetobacter sp. NIOH-H-8 | reverse complement strand
CCTGAGCACGGCGGGCGCCAGAAATGCCTATCACTATTTTGCGCGAGGTGCGGATGCGGATGTGCTCGATGTGCGCGCCTATGGCCCTGAAACCCATAACCAGGAAGGACGCGTTTTTCTCTACGTGCTGTCACGTACCGGAGATGGAACTGCCCCGCAGGCGCTGCTTGATAAAGTCCTGTCAGCGGTAAACCCGGAAGACGTGCGTCCGATTACGGATTATGTGGCTGATTATGTCCGCTCCGCTGTGATTGTGAGTTATCAGGTGGTTGCTGATATTTACGTCCCTTATGGCGTAGACACCGCCACGGTGCTGGAAAAAGCCACCGCAGCACTGAACGAATACACTGCCTCTGTGCATCTTATCAACGCCACCGCTGCACGGTCAGGCATAGAC
>NZ_JBHDVN010000325.1:0-398 GCF_046635365.1 Acinetobacter sp. NIOH-H-8 | reverse complement strand
TGGTGGTGTCGTTGCTTTATTCGGTGATGACCACTCATGTAAATCTTCTACAGTTCCCCACCAGTCTGAACATGTCATGATTGGTTGCGGTATTCCAATTTTCTACCCAACATCCGTTCAACAAATTTTAGACTTTGGTGTTCACGCCATCGCAGTTTCACGTTTTTCTGGTCTTTGGACTTCCATGAAGCTGGTCAGTGAAATTGTAGAAACTTCCGCTTCAGTTCATGTCGACTTAGACCGTGTCACTCCTGTTATACCAGAAGATGTTAATTTCCCAGAGGGTGGCGTTAACATTCGTTGGCCAGATCATGGCATCCAACAAGAAGAACGTCTTTATAAATATCGCTTACCTGCTGTTTTGGCCTATGCCCGTGCGAATAAAATCAATACCGTAA
>NZ_JBHDVN010000324.1:0-398 GCF_046635365.1 Acinetobacter sp. NIOH-H-8 | reverse complement strand
CAGGGTACTCTGGTCTTCCCTGGTAACCTGGGGATGTTCGAATGGGGCGGGATTTCCGTTGATCCGAATCGTGAAGTGGCAATTGCCAACCCAATGGCACTGCCGTTTGTTTCGAAACTGATCCCGCGCGGTCCGGGTAATCCGATGGAACAGCCGAAAGATGCCAAAGGCACGGGTACGGAATCCGGCATTCAGCCGCAGTACGGTGTACCGTATGGCGTCACGCTCAATCCGTTCCTCTCACCGTTTGGTCTGCCATGTAAACAGCCAGCATGGGGCTATATCTCGGCGCTGGATCTGAAAACCAATGAAGTGGTGTGGAAGAAACGTATTGGTACGCCGCAGGACAGTATGCCGTTCCCGATGCCGGTTCCGGTGCCGTTCAACATGGGGATGCC
>NZ_JBHDVN010000323.1:0-399 GCF_046635365.1 Acinetobacter sp. NIOH-H-8 | reverse complement strand
CGCATGTCTTCTTCGCTGATCTTGGCGTAGGACGGGTAGGGCATCGCCGGATAGAGATTCACTCCCTCGGCGGACACCCCCTTGCGCATGGCGCGGTCGAACTCTTCGAAGCTGTAGCGGCCGATGCCGGTCTCCCGGTCGGGAGTGATGTTGGTCGAGTAGATGGTACCCATTGGCGTCTTCAGCTCGAGGCCGGAGGCCATCGGCGCGCCCTGCGGGCCGGTATGGCTGGCGATGCAGTCGGCGAGCTGGGCCACGTAGCGGCCTTTTTCGATGAGCGCAGCGTCCGTGGTCGGTTCGCTGGCATGGAGCAGGGGAACGATGGAGCACAGCGCGCCGAGCAAGCCGAGGCGCGGGAAAGAAGAAGGCATTTCCTCATCCTTTGGCGTAGGCCTGGGG
>NZ_JBHDVN010000322.1:0-399 GCF_046635365.1 Acinetobacter sp. NIOH-H-8 | reverse complement strand
GAATACAGCTTTACGCTCCGCGATCGTTTTATTCACAGCCCTCAAGTCGAGCGAGCGTTGACGCGACTAGGCGATATCCACGGCGATAGTCGGCGTACCAGAGCAAGTAAAGGGTTGCTGATCCAAGGTCCAAGCGGAGTGGGCAAGAGCACATTGGTCAAGGAGTACATTCGGTCATTGGAGGAATTGGAGAGCCATGACCCACAGAAGCGGACAGTTCTGTTCGTCGAGATGCCTTCGTCTCCAACCAAAAAGAACCTGGCAGCAGCCATTTTGGCAGAGCTGAAGGATCCCTTCGCAGAGGCACGAGGACATTCGGCAGAGGTTAAATTTGCGCGAGTAGTCCTGCTGCTGAAGAACCTTGGCGTGGAGATGTTGGTCCTCGATGAGGCGCAGCAC
>NZ_JBHDVN010000321.1:0-399 GCF_046635365.1 Acinetobacter sp. NIOH-H-8 | reverse complement strand
AAGCAATGCGGGGAGTGAATTCACCGAAAACGAGCAAAAAATCGCTGACTTTCTGCAGGCCAACGTGAGTGAGCTGCAATCCGTTTCTTCACGGCAGATGGCGAAACAGCTCGGCATTAGCCAGTCGAGCATAGTGAAATTTGCCCAAAAACTCGGCGCGCAAGGATTTACTGAATTGCGTATGGCGTTAATAGGCGAATACAGTGCCAGCCGGGAGAAAACGAATGCCACGGCGCTGCACCTGCACAGTTCGATTACCAGTGATGATTCGCTGGAAGTGATTGCCCGCAAATTGAATCGCGAAAAAGAGCTGGCGCTGGAGCAAACCTGTGCGTTGTTCGACTACGCGCGGCTGCAAAAAATCATTGAGGTCATCAGTAAAGCACCGTTTATCCAGAT
>NZ_JBHDVN010000320.1:0-399 GCF_046635365.1 Acinetobacter sp. NIOH-H-8 | reverse complement strand
CGTTTATGCTGCACACATTACATCGTTCACCCTGGCTGACGGATTTTGCTGCGCTGCTGCGTCTGCTCAGTGAGGGCGACGAACTGCTATTATTGCAAGATGGTGTAACTGCCGCAGTTGACGGTAACCGCTACCTTGAAAGTCTGCGTAATGCCCCCATTAAGGTCTATGCTCTGAACGAAGACCTTATTGCCCGCGGTTTGACTGGTCGAATTTCGAACGACATCATTCCCATTGACTATACTGATTTCGTCAGACTTACGGTTAAGCACTCCAGCCAGATGGCCTGGTGATGGCGGGATCGTTGTATATTCTTGACACCTTTTCGGCATCGCCCTAAAATTCGGCGTCCTCATATTGTGTGAGGACGTTTTATTACGTGTTTACGAAGCAAAAGCT
>NZ_JBHDVN010000319.1:0-400 GCF_046635365.1 Acinetobacter sp. NIOH-H-8 | reverse complement strand
GTACACACTGCTCCAGAGGAGTCAGGTAATACTGCTGATACAGGTTTCTGGGCAGAGAAGAGTAATCCCACAGCGTTTGCAGATATTGCTGACGTAGAGGTGTGCCCAACAACTCCTCTACGCTGGCCGGAGCAAAATAACCCGCAGGCACAGGTGAACGGTTATCGGATAAGGGTTCCGGCGGATGCGCCTTGTCACGCCAGAAAAATAGAGTATTGAGCATAAATACCGCCGATGGCTGAAATGAAAAGCTGCCACTCTATTTCTCCGCCCATAAACAACAACAAACAACTCTGTTTAGGTTCCTAATAATTTCCAAATCCCATAAAAAATGCTCCCGAAGGAGCATTTAGCGCATCAGGCCACTGAACGGCGCACATCCTGAGCAAGGTTAAGTAAA
>NZ_JBHDVN010000318.1:0-400 GCF_046635365.1 Acinetobacter sp. NIOH-H-8 | reverse complement strand
ACTATATTGCTGCGGTTGGCGGCACTGACAACCTGAAAGCAATTGACGCCTGTATCACCCGTCTGCGCCTGACCGTGGCTGACTCTGCCCGCGTCAACGATACGATGTGTAAACGTCTGGGTGCTTCTGGTGTAGTGAAACTGAACAAACAGACTATTCAGGTGATTGTTGGCGCGAAAGCAGAATCCATCGGCGATGCGATGAAGAAAGTCGTTGCCCGTGGTCCGGTAGCCGCTGCGTCAGCTGAAGCAACTCCGGCAACTGCCGCGCCTGTAGCAAAACCGCAGGCTGTACCAAACGCGGTATCTATCGCGGAGCTGGTATCGCCGATTACCGGTGATGTCGTGGCACTGGATCAGGTTCCTGACGAAGCATTCGCCAGCAAAGCGGTGGGTGACGG
>NZ_JBHDVN010000317.1:0-400 GCF_046635365.1 Acinetobacter sp. NIOH-H-8 | reverse complement strand
CGTTTGAGGTGTGCTGTCAGGTCTTCTCTTATACCAACCATACGTTGATGAGCGAGGCGCTGGAAACCTGGCCCGTCGATATGCTGGGGAAAATTCTGCCCCGTCACCTGCAGATTATCTTCGAGATTAACGACTATTTCCTGAAAACGTTGCAGGAGCAATATCCCAACGATACCAGCCTGCTTGGACGCGCGTCGATTATTGATGAGTCGAACGGTCGCCGGGTACGGATGGCCTGGCTGGCGGTGGTAGTCAGCCATAAAGTCAACGGCGTTTCTGAACTCCATTCCAACCTGATGGTGCAGTCGCTGTTCGCGGATTTTGCGAATATTTTCCCGACCCGTTTTTGTAACGTCACGAACGGCGTTACGCCGCGCCGCTGGCTGGCGCTGGCAAACCC
>NZ_JBHDVN010000316.1:0-401 GCF_046635365.1 Acinetobacter sp. NIOH-H-8 | reverse complement strand
ATGCCGCACCGTGCAGAGCGTTAACAAAGTGGTTCAGCGTGAAGCCACTCGGCAGAATACCGTTCCACCGCTGGCTAAGGCTGGACATCAGAATCACCGCCAGCGGCAGGAAAAAGAACACGATAAACAGTACGCTAGCCACAACGCCCGCCGCTGCGCGTCCTTTAGGTGACCAAATTAGCATGGCTGGCTCCTTACGCCGGTACGCGATGCCGCCAGGCGATAGAGGGAGAACAGCCCCAGCGACAAGACAATGTTAATCAACGCAATCATGCAGGCGACCGTATAGTCGGACTCCAGAATCGCTTTGCTGTAAACCATCATCGGCAGGGTGTTAACCCCTTTCGCGCCAATAAACAGTACGATGCCGAACTCGTTAGTGGTCAACAGCAGGCACAGGC
>NZ_JBHDVN010000315.1:0-401 GCF_046635365.1 Acinetobacter sp. NIOH-H-8 | reverse complement strand
GCTTCTGATCCCCATGGGTGGCCAGGGCCGCTCGCCCCTCCACGAGACGGCCCTGCAGCCTGGGTAAGGTCCGCCGCAGATCGGGGCCTTTTCTCGAGCACGGAGCGGCAAGTGTTTAATGAATTGTTACAAGTTGGATTTACAAGCGGCAAGATGTTTAGCATATTGATACGCGAAGACGTTTTTTGCCGGTTCAAGGAGTGAACATGAGTGACCTGACCCTGGCCCAGTGGCAACACAAGGCCGCCCATCTGACCCTGCCCTCGCAAGCCTTTATCGATGGCAGCTACCGGGATGCCGTCAACGGCGCCACCTTCGATTGCATCAACCCGGCCAACGGCCAGTTGCTGACCAAGGTGGCCTCCTGCGACGCTGCCGACGCCGAGCTGGCGGTGCAGGCC
>NZ_JBHDVN010000314.1:0-402 GCF_046635365.1 Acinetobacter sp. NIOH-H-8 | reverse complement strand
GTCCACCGTTCCGGCCCAGGCCGATATTATCGACGACACCATTGTCAATATTCAGCAGGCGAATAATGACGCTTATAACCCTGACCGTGGGCGAGACTATGAAGATTCTCTCGACGACGGCTGGCAGCGTGAAGTGAGCGACGAACTGCGCAGACAATATGACGACCGCCGCAGCCAGATTGAAGATCGCCGCAGGCAGCTGGACGATCGCCAGCGCCAGCTTGATCAGGAGCGTCGGCAACTGGAGGATGAAGAGCGGAGAATGGAAGATGAGTATGGGCGATGAGGTTGGGTATGGAGCAGGCATCGCCCCTCACCCCAATGGGGAGAGGGAGAAAACGAGCGCAATATTCAATATCGAGCACAATCGGTCCCCTCGCCCCTCTGGGGAGAGGGTTAGGG
>NZ_JBHDVN010000313.1:0-402 GCF_046635365.1 Acinetobacter sp. NIOH-H-8 | reverse complement strand
CCACACGTTGTTCACGATTTAATCCCTGAAGTGCCGATACATCGACGATCAGCGCGACGCTACCATCACCCAGGATGGTGGCAGCAGAGATCCCCGGCACTTTGCGGTAGTTGCTTTCCAGGTTCTTAACCACCACCTGATGCTGACCAATCAGCTGATCAACCAGCAGCGCGTAGCGGCGTCCGGCGCTTTGCAGGATCACAACGATACCCTGCGTGGCCTCGGTTTTTGCCCCGTCCACTTCGAACACTTTCCACAGTTCCACCAGCGGCAGATACTCGCCGCGTACTTCGAGCACGCGCTCCCCGCCCGCCAGCGGATGCAGATCTTCTTCACGCGGCTGGAGGGACTCCATCACCGCGTTCAGCGGCAGAATAAAGACTTCGTCCGCCACTTTAACGG
>NZ_JBHDVN010000312.1:0-402 GCF_046635365.1 Acinetobacter sp. NIOH-H-8 | reverse complement strand
GTCAACAGGCACCAATTTTACTGTCGCCGGTTACCGTTATTCGACCAAAGATTACTACGCTCTTGAGGATGTGCTGGATACCTATAGCGATAATAGTCACTATGATCATGTCCGCAATCGCACCGACCTGTCGTTGTCGCAAGACATTATCTACGGTTCCATTTCACTCACTTTATATAATGAAGATTACTGGAATGACACTCATACCACATCATTAGGTATTGGCTATAACAACACATGGCATAACGTAAGCTATGGCATTAACTATTCTTATACGCTGAACGCCGATAATACTCAGGATGAAGACGACGATACGGAAGACAGTAATGACCAGCAAATTTCAATCAATATTAGTATTCCGTTAGATGCCTTTATGCCGTCAACGTATGCCACCTACAATAT
>NZ_JBHDVN010000311.1:0-402 GCF_046635365.1 Acinetobacter sp. NIOH-H-8 | reverse complement strand
GGCCAGCGAAGGGCTGCGCGGCCAGCCGCTGCTGGTGCCCGAGTCCATTGCACACAGCCAGCGCGAGGCCGATTTCGCGGAAGAGCACGCGCAGTGGTTCCAGATGCTCGGCTTCGAGTTGCAGCGCCTCGGTCCGCAAACCCTGGCGATCCGTCAGATTCCTTCGTTGCTCAAGCAGGCCGAGGCCACCCAGCTGGTGCGTGACGTACTTGCCGATCTGCTGGAGTACGGCACCAGCGACCGCATCCAGGCACACCTCAACGAGTTGGTGGCGACCATGGCCTGCCACGGCGCGGTACGTGCCAACCGCCGCCTGACGCTGCCGGAGATGAATGCCTTGCTGCGCGACATGGAGCACACCGAGCGTAGTGGGCAGTGCAACCACGGCCGCCCGACCTGGAC
>NZ_JBHDVN010000310.1:0-402 GCF_046635365.1 Acinetobacter sp. NIOH-H-8 | reverse complement strand
GGGTGAAGGTCAGGTATTCCTGCGCCGGGCCGTTCGCCTGGCTTGCCTCAGTGCCGTTCATCGGCGGTGTCCTCCCGCGCCGCCAGGCGTGGCAGCGCATCGACGTCGAGAATCAGGGCGACGCTGCCGTCGCCCATGATGGTGGCGCCGGCGATACCCTCCACGCGGCGGAAATTCTGTTCCAGGCTCTTGATCACCACCTGCTGCTGGCCGACCAGTTCGTCCACCTGCAGGGCGAAGCTGCGCCCCTCGGACTCGAGGATCACCACGATGCCCTGCTCCGGCGCCGGCGCTTCGCCGCCGATGCGCAACAGCTCGTGCAGGCTGAACAGCGGCAGGTACTCGCCGCGTACGCGGATCATCGCGTTGTCTTCGCCGCCGAGGCCGCGCACGTCGTCGCTG
>NZ_JBHDVN010000309.1:0-402 GCF_046635365.1 Acinetobacter sp. NIOH-H-8 | reverse complement strand
ATTTCCAACAGCTCTTTCATCGGCACATAGGCCAGTTCTTCCAGCGTCGAGAAGCCTTCTTCTACCAGAACAGTCGCGAAGTCTTCATCGATGTCGAGATATTTGGTGAAGGTGTCGATCGCTGCGTGCGCTTCCGCCTGATGCTTAGCCTGCAGGTCGTCAACGGTCATCACGTTGAGTTCCCAACCGCTCAGCTGCGAAGCCAGACGCACGTTCTGACCGTTACGGCCAATCGCCTGCGCCAGGTTACCGGCTTCAACGGCGATATCCATGGTGTGTTTATCTTCATCCACCACGATAGAAGCAACGTCTGCCGGTGCCATTGCGTTAATCACGAACTGCGCCGGGTTATCATCCCACAGGACGATATCGATACGCTCTCCGCCCAGTTCAGTAGAAACC
>NZ_JBHDVN010000308.1:0-403 GCF_046635365.1 Acinetobacter sp. NIOH-H-8 | reverse complement strand
GCACGCTGTCTTCCTGCTCGTCCTCGAGCATGGCGCGCACGACGATGGTGCCTTCGCGGGTGAACTTGATGGCGTTGCTCACCAGGTTGGTGAGGATCTGCTTGAGCCGCAGCGGGTCGCCGACCAGCGACAGCGGCGTGTCGCGATAGACCAGGCTGAGCAGCTCCAACTGCTTGGCGTGGGCGGCCGGGGCGAGGATGGTCAAGGTGTCCTGGATCAGGTCGCGCAGGTTGAAAGGGATGCTGTCGAGCACCAGCTTGCCGGCCTCGATCTTGGAGAAGTCGAGGATCTCGTTGATGATCCCCAGCAGGTTGTCGGCGGATTTCTCGATGGTGCCCAGGTAGTCGAGCTGGCGTGGCGTCAGCTCGCTCTTTTGCAACAGGTGGGTGAAGCCGAGGATACC
>NZ_JBHDVN010000307.1:0-404 GCF_046635365.1 Acinetobacter sp. NIOH-H-8 | reverse complement strand
GTATAACGGGTTCCACCAGTGGGATACCAATAATCGAAGAATAGGGCGCATGGGGCATTGCCAGACCAGGAAGCGCCGAAATCCCCAGTCCTGCCTCCACTAGTCCTAATGACGTCGAAAGATGACGCACTTCGTAAAACCAGTCCAGCTTCCAGGGCTTGTCGACTAGCTGTTGTTCTATCAACAATCGGTTGCCGCGGGAGGAACGTACGCCAATCATTTTGAAACCCACTAACTCCAGCCATTCTCCAAGCTGCTTTTTGGCCAAGGGATGGTCACGCCGACAGGCCAGCACGAATGGCTCGTTGACCAGTGGGGTAAAATCAATGGATGAATTTGTGACGTTGTTCATGTTTATGCCAAAGTCTGATTCGTTACACAGCACCGATTCCATGCAATTATTC
>NZ_JBHDVN010000306.1:0-404 GCF_046635365.1 Acinetobacter sp. NIOH-H-8 | reverse complement strand
GTTTCCACCGAGATCGGGTAGCCCCACAGTTTGTGGTCGTAGGTCACCGCCTGCCAGGAGAAGTCGGCGATCCCGGACTTGGTCTCGGCGCTGGGGGTGACCGGGGTGAGCAGGCCGCTCTTGGCCCACTCGCCGATACGGTCGTGAGCCCAGATGAAGATGTCCGGGCCGTTGCCGGTGGCCGCCGCCTGCTGGTACTTGTCGGTGGCGCTGTCCGGGTGGGCCACCTCGCCCGGAATGCCGGTCTCGGCAGTGAACCGCTTACCGACCTCGGCCAGGCCCTTGTAACCCTTGTCGCCGTTGATCCAGACGACCAGCTTGCCTTCCTCGATCGCTGCCAGGGCCGGCAGCGGCAGGCTGAAGGTGGCCGCCAGGCCAATGGTGGCGAGACACCAGAATTTAGT
>NZ_JBHDVN010000305.1:0-404 GCF_046635365.1 Acinetobacter sp. NIOH-H-8 | reverse complement strand
GCATCAGCCTGCTGCGCAAGTTGCGCCGGGAGGGGCAGACCCTGCCCGAGCTCATCCAGACCGCCCGTGATGCCCTGGACGACCGGGTACTGGGGCTGGATGCAGGCTCCGACGACTACATGGTCAAACCCTTCGCCCTGCAGGAGCTCAACGCCCGGCTGCGCGCCCTGGTGCGGCGCAGCAAGGGGCAGGCCCAGGCGGTGCTGGAGTACGGGGAGCTGCCGCTCGGCCCCGCGTCACAACAGGTCACATCACGGGGCGCGCCGGTCATGCTCACCCCCCCCGCGTACAAGCTGTTGCAGGAGCTCATCACCCCGAGCGGCCGGGTATTGAGCCGGGATCAACTGCAGCAGAGACTCTACGGCTGGGACGAGGGGGCAGAGAGCAACGCGGTGGAGGTGCAC
>NZ_JBHDVN010000304.1:0-404 GCF_046635365.1 Acinetobacter sp. NIOH-H-8 | reverse complement strand
AGGTGGGCGCGATGCCTTCTGGTTGCTCGCGATTGTGCGCATTCAGCCAGCAGGTCGCAAGCCCGGCGTTGATGCCACCGAGAATATCGGACTCGGCAGTGTCGCCAACCATCAGCACGCGTGAACGGTCAGGATTGCCCGCCTGTTCCAGCGCATAATCGAAAATTTTCTTATTCGGTTTAGCAACGCCAACTTCTTCGGAAATCACAAGCAAATCGAAGTAATCACGCAGGCCCGTGCGTTCCAGACGCACCTGTTGCAAGGCGCTAAAACCGTTGGTGATGATGCCGATTTTGGCGTTGCCACGAATGGCGTTAAGCAGAGAAACCGCTCCCGGCAGCGGCGTACAGATTTCCGCCATCGCATTAATAAAGGCTTCGTTGAGTTTACCCGGCTCGACGTTC
>NZ_JBHDVN010000303.1:0-404 GCF_046635365.1 Acinetobacter sp. NIOH-H-8 | reverse complement strand
GGGTGATACAGTGCGCTAGGGTGGAACTGATTAAATTCGAGATTGGCAACCCGGCAGCCTGCGCGCCACGCCATAGCAATGCCATCGCCAGAAGAACTATCTGGATTGGTGGTGTACTGATAAACCTTCGACGCACCGCCGGTTGCCAGTACCACTGCTTTTGCGTGGCAGGTTTCCACCGTTTCTTTATTTCGGTTCCATACCCACGCGCCAACAACCCGTCGCGTGCCCGGCAGGCCAATTGTGTCAGACATAATCAGATCAACCGCGTTGCTGCGCTCCAGCCCGCGAATATTCGGCTGGTTCAGCGCCTTGCTCACCAGCGTGGTTTCTACTTCTCTACCGGTGGCGTCGGCGGCATGAAGAATACGACGGTGACTATGTCCACCTTCACGGGTCAGATG
>NZ_JBHDVN010000302.1:0-404 GCF_046635365.1 Acinetobacter sp. NIOH-H-8 | reverse complement strand
ACCGATTCGTTCTGCTTCCAGGCGTTCTTGAAGCTGACCCGACCGTTGGTCTGCAGGATCGAGCGTCGATAGATCCTCTCGCCGGCCAATACCGCAAACACGGTGAAACCGAGGGTCACAAAGATCGACACGATTGGTTCCCACCACTGCGCGCGATGACCGAGCATGCGCAGCGGCATAAAGACTACCGACGCGATCGGGACGTAGCTGCCGATCTTGGCGCTCATGCCATCAGGGTTCGACATCGAGAACACCACCCAGAAGTAGATGATCATGATGAGATACATCAGCGGAGAGGTGGTGTTCTGAACGTCCTCACTGCGCGAGGCCATTGACCCCGCAGCCGCGTACAGGCTTGCCAGCGCCACGAACCCGACGAGGAAGAACAGCAGGAACCACATCAC
>NZ_JBHDVN010000301.1:0-404 GCF_046635365.1 Acinetobacter sp. NIOH-H-8 | reverse complement strand
CCTTCGCCAGCTCGCGGGGCCGCTCCTCCGGATCCACCCGCCGGCCCAGCTCGCGCTCGCGCCGCGACAGGTACTGCTCGGCCAGCTGACGCACCGCCTCAATGGCGAAGGCCCCCGACCCCAGCGCCGGCTCGCACACCGTCAGGTGCAGGATCTCCTCCGCGCTCGTCGTGCGCCCGTCCTGGTCCAGCAGCTCGGCCAGCGCCTGCTGCACCGTGAACCGGGTGAGCACCTCCGGGGTGTAGAAGGAGGCCGACCGCTGCCGGTCCCGGCCCGACAGCCGGTAGACGAACTGGCCCTTCTCATAGGTGACATTGCGGCGTTCACCCGTCACCTCGTCCTCCACCGTCACGAAGTCCTTCTCCTCCAGGCCCTTCATGACGTCCTCGGGCACCACCCACGAG
>NZ_JBHDVN010000300.1:0-405 GCF_046635365.1 Acinetobacter sp. NIOH-H-8 | reverse complement strand
GCCCCATTGCGGGCTAAAGCACCACTCTCTTGGAACAGGATGCAAAAATGGTTACTTTCCACACTCATCACGGCGATATCGTAATCAAAACCTTTGATGATAAAGCGCCTGAAACAGTTAAAAACTTCCTGGACTACTGCCGCGAAGGTTTTTACAACAACACCCTTTTCCACCGTGTGATTAACGGTGTTATGATTCAGGGCGGCGGCTTTGAGCCGGGCATGAAACAGAAAGCCACCAACGAGGCGCTCAAAAACGAAGCCAACAATGGTCTGAAAAATACCCGTGGTACGCTGGCGATGGCGCGTACTCAGGCACCACATTCGGCTACCGCGCAATTCTTCATCAACGTGGCAGACAACGACTTCCTGAACTTCTCCGGCGAAAGTCTGCAGGGCTGGGGCT
>NZ_JBHDVN010000299.1:0-405 GCF_046635365.1 Acinetobacter sp. NIOH-H-8 | reverse complement strand
CTTCACCAGAGGCAGATAACGGCTCAGGATCGCCTGCTCACCGGTGCGGGGAGCGGAGGCGGTCAGTTCGCAGGGAGTATCCCAACCAGCGTCCATCATGTTCGCTACTGCACCAGGACCTTGGTGACCAGCACTTCATCCAGATAGGGCTTGTAGCCATACCCCTCCAGGGTTCCCACCAGTTTGCCGAGCAGAGAGGTCTGAAGGGCCGAGATGTTCTGCAGTTCCTGCTTCACCGCCTCATGGGAGCGATGGCTGAAATATTGCACCATGGCATTGCGGATCAGGGGGGTCAGCTCGTTGAGCATCTCCAGTTGCTGGGGATTGTGGGTGACCAGTGCCAGCTCCAGCACCAGATAGTGGGGCTCTCTGTCTCCCTCCAGGCTGATGACGAAACGCTCCATC
>NZ_JBHDVN010000298.1:0-405 GCF_046635365.1 Acinetobacter sp. NIOH-H-8 | reverse complement strand
GGTCCCCACCGTCAAGGTGACCGGCGGCCAGCGCATCGATCTGCTTGGCGTCAAGAAGGATGATCTGCCCTCGATATGGGCCGACCTCGCCAAGGCCGGCATGGTGTCCGGGCACGCCTATGGCAAGAGCCTGCGCACGGTGAAGACCTGCGTCGGCGCCGAACACTGCCGCTTCGGCACGCAGCTGTCGATGGGCCTCGGCGTGAAGCTGGAAAAGATGCTGTTCGGCATGTACAGCCCGCACAAGGTGAAGCTTGCCGTGTCCGGCTGCCCGCGCAACTGCGCCGAAGCGGGCATCAAGGACGTGGGCGTGATCGGCGTCGAATCCGGCTACGAAATCTATGTCGCCGGCAATGGCGGCATCAAGACCGAGGTCGCGCAGTTCTTCTGCAAGGTGAGCAGTGA
>NZ_JBHDVN010000297.1:0-405 GCF_046635365.1 Acinetobacter sp. NIOH-H-8 | reverse complement strand
ATCCTGCAGCACCGGCTTACGCATCAACAGATCGCACTCATGACAGGCGACCAACTGCTCGATCGGCAAGGATGACAAGGAAGGTTCGGACGGCGAGTCAGACATGAAAGTCCCCAGCAGAATTCGCGCATTCTACCCGAGCAAAGCCAAACGCCGACATATCGTAGGGTGCGCCATGCGCACCAGCATGTCTGCGCCATCAGCGGTACGCGCAGCGCCCCCTACGCGCTTGCAGGAACGACTTCTGTCGCTCTGTTTTCCGCACCGCAAAGAAGAAACCCCAGACCGCTTTCGCGATCTGGGGTTTCGTATAGGAGCTTGACGATGACCTACTCTCACATGGTGAAGCACCACACTACCATCGGCGATGCGTCGTTTCACTACTGAGTTCGGGATGGGATCAGG
>NZ_JBHDVN010000296.1:0-405 GCF_046635365.1 Acinetobacter sp. NIOH-H-8 | reverse complement strand
ATATGTGACGGCCTGGGGGGCGTTGATTGCACAGGGCAAACTTGGTGCCGACGATTTTGTCATCGTCTCGGCGGCGTCAAGCAGCGTTGGCATTGCCGCAATCCAGATCGCGCGTAGCGTCGGCGCAACCGTGATCGCAACGACGCGCACCAGCGCGAAGGCGAAACCGCTACAAGAGGCCGGCGCTCACCATGTGATTGCCACGGCAGAGGAGGACCTCGCGGCCCGGGTGAAAGCGATCACGAATGGCAAGGGCGCGCGCGTTGTATTCGACCCCATCGGTGGCCCGGCGATCGCCCAACTCGCGGAGTGCATGGCATTCGGTGGCATCCTTCTCGAGTACGGCGCGCTGAGCACTGACGCTGGCACGTTCCCGCAGTTCGCCCTTTTAGGCAAGTGCCTGAC
>NZ_JBHDVN010000295.1:0-405 GCF_046635365.1 Acinetobacter sp. NIOH-H-8 | reverse complement strand
CTCTTACTGCACAGTTGGTATAAATTTTCACACCGATTTGTTTGGCATAACGAGCGAGTGCAGGTGTGCCTGTTTCAGGATCAACAGAGCCTGAATCTTCTTCAAATGCAGCAACAGTCCATGGCGTTTGAGCACCTACTAAGCGATTTGATAGCTCTTCACCTTTAATGATGCGAGTATTTAATGGTGTATCAAAACCTGCCGCTTCTTTAGCTGTTTTGATCCACGCTTGAGCTTTATCTAATGCTTTTTCATCCGCCAGCGCTTCTACACGACCTTGAGTACGATAACTGGTATCTGCACCAATTTTCTCATTCATGCCACGCCATAATATTTTCCCATAATGGTGTAATGGGAAGATTTCTGGCGATGTTTGGTAACTAATAATTTGGCTGTATGCACGGC
>NZ_JBHDVN010000294.1:0-406 GCF_046635365.1 Acinetobacter sp. NIOH-H-8 | reverse complement strand
CAAATGAAGGCCCGCCACGAGATCACCCAGCGCTACCTGGCCAAGCTGCCGGCGGCCGAGCAGAAGGCCCTGAAGGACGAACTCAAGGCCAGCCACGAGAAGACCCAGAAGGACATCCGCGCCCTGCTCACCCCCGAGCAGCAGAAGAAGTACGACGAACTGCAGAAGAAGCGCGAGCAGCGCAAGGCAGAGTGGGCCGTCTTCCTGCAATGGAAGGCCGACAAGACGTCCAACTGACGTCCGAGCCACCGCTACCGGGTCCTCCGGTAGCGGTCTTCCGACCAGCCGGAATCGCTTATCCTAGGGGTTTACCCTCGCGGCCGGCCCGACATGCGATTCAACAGGAAAACCATGCGTTCACTCTTCTGGCGAATCCTCGCCGCCTTCTGGCTGGCCCTGCTGCTGG
>NZ_JBHDVN010000293.1:0-406 GCF_046635365.1 Acinetobacter sp. NIOH-H-8 | reverse complement strand
ACCATGTGTTGGTGTCGCAGAGCGTGTTCGGTTCGACCATCAGCCTGTTCGAGAAGTACTTCAAGCGTTTCGGCGTGCAGGTGGACTACGTGCCACTGGTCGACCTGGCCGGTTGGGAAAAGGCCATCAAGGCCAATACCAAGCTGCTGATCGTCGAGTCGCCATCCAACCCGCTGGCGGAACTGGTGGATATCGCCGCGCTGGCCGAGATCGCCCACGCCCGCGGCGCCATGCTGGTGGTGGACAACTGCTTCAGTACCCCGGCGCTGCAGCAGCCGCTCAAGCTCGGCGCTGACATCGTGTTCCACTCGGCGACCAAGTTCATCGACGGCCAGGGCCGTTGCATGGGCGGCGTGGTGGCCGGGCGCAGCGAGCAGATGAAAGAAGTGGTGGGCTTCCTGCGTAC
>NZ_JBHDVN010000292.1:0-406 GCF_046635365.1 Acinetobacter sp. NIOH-H-8 | reverse complement strand
GCCAAAGGTTTCGCAGTAAGATTCGTTGACCATCGGATCGTGCATGGCGTCGTTTTTCAGGAACAGATCGAACAGCGGCGGGTTCAGCTCAATACCTTCTTCGATTCCAAGACGTTTCACCAGAGAGCCAGCAGCACGGTTACGCACGACACACTCAACCGGCACCATATCCAGCTTTTTCACCAGACATTCGGTATCGGAGAGCAGACGCTCCATTTGAGTCGGGATACCCGCTTCAGCCAGTTTGCTCATAATGAAGTAGTTGAACTTGTTGTTCACCATACCTTTGCGATCAAACTGCTCAATGCGCGCGCCATCCCCTGCTGACGTATCATTGCGGAATTCGAGCACCAACAGGTCCGGGTTTTCCGTGCTGTATACGGTTTTCGCTTTACCACGATACAAC
>NZ_JBHDVN010000291.1:0-407 GCF_046635365.1 Acinetobacter sp. NIOH-H-8 | reverse complement strand
TTATAGAACAGCGCTTTATTCATCCACTCAAAATCGAAGGCCAGGGTGACGGCTTCACGTACCCGCCGGTCTTTAAATACCGGGCGCTGAATATTAAAGGCCAGCCAGCGTGTGTCCTGCGCCGACTCGTTTTTCTGCTCTTCTTTAATGATGTAATGATTATCGAAATTTTTACCGATATAGCGCGTTGCCCAGTTTTTAGCGTCGTTTTCCAGCCTTAGATCAAATGCGCCCTCTTTAAACGCCTCGAAAGCGACATTGTCATCAAGGTAGTAATCGTAGCGGACAGTGTCGAGGTTAAAACGTCCACGATTGACCGGCAGATTAGCCGCCCAGTAGTTTTTGACGCGTGAATAGACAATGTACTGGCCCATTTTCCACTGAGTAATCCGGTATGGCCCGCTGGC
>NZ_JBHDVN010000290.1:0-407 GCF_046635365.1 Acinetobacter sp. NIOH-H-8 | reverse complement strand
CATCAGCGGAGATCGCCAGATGCAGCAGCCGCTCCGGCAGCGGACCTTTGGTAATGAGGACGAGCAGCTCATCCACCAGCGTGACGCTGTCTAAACCCGCTTCTGAGAGCGGCAGCGCGACGCCCATTCCTTTGGCCGCCACCTGTGCGGCTTAGGTACGGAAGAATTCGCTGAAGATACGTCGGTCCAGGGCGTGCAGCAGCTCCGGCTCCGCCAGCCCGGCGCGGAAGGCATGCTCTTCCAGCACTTCCCCCTGGCTGGTCCACAGCCGCAAGGAAATCAGCCAGAAGCTACTGCTCTCGGGAATGCGCGGCGAGGCGACGCTGCGGGCGATCATCAGCAGATGGTTATCTTTAATCATGTGCCACTGCTCATCCAGCGACATCATGCTGCGCGTGCTGTGGATC
>NZ_JBHDVN010000289.1:0-408 GCF_046635365.1 Acinetobacter sp. NIOH-H-8 | reverse complement strand
TGATATGTCTATTGATTTAGACCCAACCCAACTGGCGATTGAATTTTTACGCCGTGATAAAACCGAACTTTCTCCCGCGCAGTATTTGAAGCGTTTAAAACAGCTGGAGTTAGAGTTTGCCGATCTCCTCACCCTCTCTGCAACCGAACTGAAAGAAGAGATCTATTTCGCCTGGCGGTTGGGCGTGCATTAATAGAGTCTGTGTAGGCCGGATAAGGCGTTACGCCGCCATCCGGCAGTTGTATCGCACCGTGCCTGATGGCGCTACGCTTATCAGGCCTACAACCTCTCACCGCCACCAAAATCTCATTCTGGCACGCCAATTGCTTAATATAATCAAGAGGCTGCACACTCCCTACCGGCGCAACCAGGTTGCACCACAACACAGCATCGGTAGCACCAGTATTG
>NZ_JBHDVN010000288.1:0-408 GCF_046635365.1 Acinetobacter sp. NIOH-H-8 | reverse complement strand
GCATGCACAGCTGTGGGCGCAACTGCTCGGCGCGGAGGCACGCCCAGGCGCCGCACTTCCCGCACCAGTGCAGGACGGCTGGGTGCAGCAACGCATGACCTTGTGCGATGTCGGCGCATACGCCCACGTGATTGCGCCTGATGGCAGCCGCCACCCGCTGCTGCCCGAACGCAGCGGCAGCGCGCCGCCTTGCGCCGGCTACTGGCCGGCCGCCCCCGGCTGGCATCGCCTGCAGACCGGCACCCCGCACCGCTGGGTGTTTGTGCGCGCGCCGATCGACGCGCCCGCGCCGTATCTCGAACAGCTGCGCGTTGCCACGGCCGAACTGGCGGCGTGCGGCTCCAGGCGCGGGAGCGCTGGCTCACCACCCGGACACCCAGGCGCACGCTGGCCGTGGCTGCTGGTCTG
>NZ_JBHDVN010000287.1:0-408 GCF_046635365.1 Acinetobacter sp. NIOH-H-8 | reverse complement strand
CCACTACGACTGGCGTACCGCGCTGGCAGTGTTGAGCGTGTTCGACCTGCTGTGCGCGGTGGCGTTCGTGTGGCTGCTGCCGCCCTCGCGTCACTTCGTGCGCCGGCACGGCGTCAACCTGCACTACCACCTGCGCGCCTGGGGCGGGCATCTGCGTAACCGCCAGTTGTTGTGGCTGTTCTCGATCCCGTTCCTGTTGATGGGCGTGTTCGTCAGCGTCTACAACTACGCCGGGTTCCGCCTGGGCGGCGCGGAATACGGCCTGAGCCAGAGCCAGATCGGCATGATCTTTAGCGCGTACGTGTTCGGCATCGTGTCTTCATCAGTGGCCGGTGCGGCTTCGGACCGCTACGGCCGTGGCCCGGTGGTGCTGGCCGGCACGCTCACCGCCGCCGCCGGTGTGGCGTT
>NZ_JBHDVN010000286.1:0-408 GCF_046635365.1 Acinetobacter sp. NIOH-H-8 | reverse complement strand
CCCCGTAACGACTGCGCTCAGTACCCCTGAATCCATAACGGCATTGTCATTTTTCCTGAGCTGTTCCGCTCGTCGCTCCGCGCGACTACGTTCTGTATCCTCCTGCTCCTTCCGGCGCAATTCCTCTTCACGTTTAAGCAACTGGACTCTGAGAGCTGCAAGGCCGGATGCCCCCCACTGCTGCCACTGTTTTTCAAATGCCGTCTGACTCGCGGGAATGTCCTGTTTCTCCACCTTCCGGTAATGCTGTCGCAATTTTTCCATTTGCTGGCTCAGCGACTGGATTTTTCCCTGTTCGCTACGGTATTCCGGTGCCGCCCATTGCATCAGGGGAATACGGGAAAAACCGGACGAAAACGGCGATGATTTTTTCAGGCTGGCAGCATGGCTCATCGCTTCCTTTCGTTC
>NZ_JBHDVN010000285.1:0-408 GCF_046635365.1 Acinetobacter sp. NIOH-H-8 | reverse complement strand
CAACGTGCCTGCGCGTATCGCAACATCCACTTTTCGTTCAATAAGATTGATGAACGTTTCTGAGGAGACAAGAGACAAGGTTATTTCCGGATACCGTTCACGAAAAGGTTTAATCAGCGGCATCAGGAAATGCAGCATTACCGGCGTTGCCGCATCGATACGCAGTAAGCCGCGTGGGGTATTACGCGACTCCATGATTTCCGTTTCTGCGGCAGCCATTTCTTGCAGTATCTGCTGCACACGCCTGAAGTATCGCTCTCCTTCTTCAGTCAGGCTCAACTGTCGGGTCGTTCGATTAAGCAGACTGACGCCGAGCTTCATCTCCAGCTTTTTAACTGCCCGACTGACAGCGGAATTGGCCTGTCCGAGCTGCTCTGCCGCCCGGCTGAAGCTGCCGCTTTCCACGAC
>NZ_JBHDVN010000284.1:0-408 GCF_046635365.1 Acinetobacter sp. NIOH-H-8 | reverse complement strand
ACTTTGCATTATGGCAGGCAAGCGCCGGGAAATGTTTATTCGGGGACCAGCTACAAAGCCAATGACTTTAAGCCGACAGAGCAGTTCCATCTGTATGCCCTGGAATGGGAAAAAGGTGAAATTCGCTGGTATATTGATGATGTGCACTATGCCACTCAAACTGAACAGGGCTGGTACAGTCAGTTCCAGACCGCGGATGGTGTCTGGCAACAAGCCAAGGGCGCGGCACCTTTTGATCAGTCTTTTCATTTACTGCTGAATCTGGCAGTGGGTGGTCACTGGCCTGAAAACGTCAATGAAAAAGGAGTGGATGTTGAGCACTGGCCCCGGCAGATGGTGGTGGATTATGTCCGGGTTTACCAATGCTCAGCGCAGACTGCCGATGGCACTGGCTGTGGCACCAAAAGC
>NZ_JBHDVN010000283.1:0-408 GCF_046635365.1 Acinetobacter sp. NIOH-H-8 | reverse complement strand
GCTCAAAGGTGTTGGATGCGTCGTTGACCTTGCGGATCTTATCTAACTGACGAGCCTGTGTTGGGCTAACTCCATCTGCGACTTGCTTACGCGCTTGCTCGCATTTCTCGCGAGCTTCGGCAAGTTTTACCGTCGGGTACTCACCCAGCGCAAACATGCTGGATTTACCGTTGAGTTTAAACCGATAGCGCCATGCCTTTTTACCATTGGGTTTCACTTCGAGGTAGAGACCATTGAAATCATTAAGTCGATAGAGTTTTTCTTTCGGCTTAGCAGTGCGGCATTGCGTATCAGTGAGCATAACGGGGCCTTGTTTATTTATTATACCGTTATTGTACTCACTTAAAATGAAGATGGAAGAATGTTGTACTCATCCATGTACTCATTTTTGACAGCGTTGTTATGAGA
>NZ_JBHDVN010000282.1:0-408 GCF_046635365.1 Acinetobacter sp. NIOH-H-8 | reverse complement strand
TGGTTCACTCTTGCTATGGTCGCCAGCACAACTGGTATGCTTACTCGCTATGGTCTTATCTACGTTGCTTGCGCTTCGTTTGCCTAGCTTTCTTCAAATAGAATGCATTAACAGATGTATCTGAGTTGCAGTAGTTTGTTCGATTAGCTTAACTAAATCAAGGCTTCGTCTGATCGTTAGATCAATATGAAATCAATTGATGCTTTATATACAACTGCTTGGGTGTTGTATAGTCAAGCCTCACGAGCAATTAGTATTGGTCAGCTTCACATATCGCTATGCTTCCACATCCAACCTATCAACGTCGTAGTCTTCAACGGCTCTTTAGGAGACATAAAGTCTCGGGGAAATCTTATCTTGAGGTAGGCTTCCCGCTTAGATGCTTTCAGCGGTTATCCCTTCCGAACA
>NZ_JBHDVN010000281.1:0-409 GCF_046635365.1 Acinetobacter sp. NIOH-H-8 | reverse complement strand
GGCCTTCCAGCATCGCCACGGCGTACTGCGACAGGATGCTGTGCGCCTTCGAGGTGGGGTGCACGCCGTCGGCGACGGCGTAGGTATCCGGCGCATTCGGGCTGACGTACGAGGTCGGGTTGCAGGTCAGCGAGTTGGCGGTGATCTGCGGCTGGCAGGCCGTACCCGTGACATTGGCGAAGCCGTACTCGGCCGGGCTGGCGACGATTTCGCGCAGCAGGGAGAACGTGTCAAGCGGAATGACCCGCAGGCCGGCCGTATCGATCGCGTTGAACAGCGCGGTGTTGTAGGTGGCGGAGAGTTGCGTGCCCGCCGCGGCCGCGGCCGCACCCTGCGCGCGGAAACCCGGCGTCACGCCCAGATCGGGGATGGTGGGCACCAGGATGTAGCGCGCGCCTGCGTTCTGCAG
>NZ_JBHDVN010000280.1:0-409 GCF_046635365.1 Acinetobacter sp. NIOH-H-8 | reverse complement strand
ATGGTGCACTGGTCACAGGCGTTACATGAGTAAGCCAGCAATGGATCCATCGACTTGTTGTTCACGAAGTCAGAGAAGATGGTCTTTGGACAGTCACTGAAGTCGTTCATCATGATGCACTCGGTCATACATAGCTTGCAGCTACATTGCAGACAGCGAGATGCTTCTTGTTTGATTTGCGCTTCAGTAAAGCCTAAATCCACTTGTGCAAAATCTTGTTTACGCTCTTCAGCATCACGCAACTCACCGTGTAGGCGAGGGGTATCTACCGTACCTTTTGGTAGTGGTACGTCTAGACGAGATGAGTAGCTGTATTCTTGCTCGAAGTCGCGGTCTTCAGTTAGTGGGCGAGTCGTTAGAAAGCGCTCAACACTCATTGCTGCTTTGCGACCTAATGCCATCGCTTCAA
>NZ_JBHDVN010000279.1:0-409 GCF_046635365.1 Acinetobacter sp. NIOH-H-8 | reverse complement strand
GGCTGCTGGTGCGCCTGTAATGTCTGGTGCAGCAAGCGGCTGTCATCAATGAGCGGATCAAACTCCGCGCTGGCAATAAAGCAGGGCGGCACATCGCGCGTGAGATCGTTATTAAACAGACAATACCAGGGCGATTCCCGATCTTCATCGTTACGCAGATAGGCCTTTTCGTACATGTCCAGATCTTCACGCGTCAGGCCGTCCCACGCGCCGCCGAACAGACGGCGGCTTACCGAATCTTGCAACCCATACAGCCCATACCACAACAGAATCGCGATAACGTTACCGCAGCGAATGTGCTTATCACGTAGCCAGAGCGCGCTGGCAAGCGCCAGCATGGCGCCTGCGGAATCTCCGGCGAAACCGATTTCCTCCACGTTGAGCGAGTATTCATCGGCATGTTGAGAGA
>NZ_JBHDVN010000278.1:0-410 GCF_046635365.1 Acinetobacter sp. NIOH-H-8 | reverse complement strand
GGGTGAAGGCGTTAAGGACCTCCAGCCCGCGGGCCAGAGATAGCATAAAGTTAGGGTCGTGCTCGGCCTGCCTGGCGCTCAGCGTATTGGGGATATTGTCGCTCATCGCATCCTTCTCCGTTGCAGCGTAAAGCTCACGGCAGATCACTATACCTTGCGCAAAATGGGGCGCGCTGAATTGTGCCGGTTTTACCACCACGATCACATTAATAACCGTCTTTTAACAAACGCGTCGATAATCGCACAACATTTCGATTATCGCCGTTGACCATCCGCCAGGCTGAACCCTATTGTCAATGGCACAGACCCCCGTTATGGATGTGGGTACAAAAAGTTATATATCTCATCAGGAACAGAAAATGACTGCCACCGTAGAGCAAATCGAGAGCTGGATTGTGGATGTCCCGACC
>NZ_JBHDVN010000277.1:0-411 GCF_046635365.1 Acinetobacter sp. NIOH-H-8 | reverse complement strand
CCCGTTAACCGCGCTGTTTATGGTATCGGTGTTCAGGCCTCCGACGGTTACGCCAAGTTCTTTATGGCTGAATGAATCGTTATAAAAGGTATGCGATAACTGCCATGACGTTTGATCGCCATCCTGTTCGCTATAACGATAATCCGTAGACACATTTGTTGAATGGCTGTTGTTATTGCTATCCATCGTTGGCGTGTCAGATAACGAAAACGATAAGTACAAGCCGTTGTCGTCGTTATCGCCACCGTTGTCATTACGATGGAAAACACCGACTGACGTACTCAAAATCCAGTCACGCATCACAAAAGCGCGGGAAGCGCTAAGTTGTACAGTTTCAGAGATACTTTGCGCTGTTGTCTGGCGAAGATAGTTATTTTCAAAGCTCTGCTGTTTATCCCAACGCAAACTATC
>NZ_JBHDVN010000276.1:0-412 GCF_046635365.1 Acinetobacter sp. NIOH-H-8 | reverse complement strand
CATCTGCGCCGTTACCAATCCAGGTAATAACGCGTTCTTCACCTGCGATGGGCAACTCCAGCGCATACAGCGCCATATCTACCGCAGCAGCAAGTCCGGGAGCACTGTCGACCAGCGTACCATCAAGATCAAAAGCGACGCCGCGAATATCTTCAAACTTATTCATGACTTACCTTTGCCAGTTCACTGCGCATTTCATCAATGACTTTTTTGTAGTCTGGCTGGTCGAAGATTGCCGAACCGGCGACGAACATATCCGCGCCCGCCGCAGCGATTTCGCCAATGTTGTTCACCTTCACGCCACCGTCCACTTCCAGACGAATGTCAAAGCCAGACTCGTCGATACGGCGACGTACTTCGCGCAGTTTATCCAGTGTTTGAGGAATGAAAGACTGACCGCCGAAACCAGGAT
>NZ_JBHDVN010000275.1:0-412 GCF_046635365.1 Acinetobacter sp. NIOH-H-8 | reverse complement strand
TGTCCGACTATGCCGAGGGAGCTGCCACGCCAGTGTCGGGCAAGTTGCGCCCCGAGCCAGGAACCCAGCATCATGGGTACGCTCACCAGCACGGCGGCCTGGGCCAACTGCACAGGATCCCAAGCCAGCCGCTCCACCAACCAGACGTGGAAGTAGGTAAAGTAGAGCTGCTCGGCCCCGTAGCTGAGCAGGGTCAGCACGAAGTAGGGCAGCAGGCGGGGTTGCAACAACAGTTGCCGGGTCGAGAGGGAGGCCAGCTCTTGCTCGGCGGGTACCGGCGGCCGGTTGGGCAACAGCCAGAGCACCAGCAGCAGGTTGCCCACCGTCATGGCCACCGCCAGCCAGGCCGCCAGGCTGTAATCCCCCGACACCACGGCGGCATAGCCCCCAATCATGGGGCCCAGTACCCAGC
>NZ_JBHDVN010000274.1:0-413 GCF_046635365.1 Acinetobacter sp. NIOH-H-8 | reverse complement strand
ACCGCGAATAGCAGGAGTATCCTCGCGCTCTACGGTGTGACCAATACGACGCAGACCCAGGCCAAGCAGCGTTGCCTTGTGTTTCGGCAGACGACCGATTGCACTGCGGGTTTGAGTAATTTTAATAGTCTTTGCCATGGTTTATTTCCCCAGAATTTCTTCAACGGATTTACCACGCTTGGCAGCGACCATTTCTGGAGAATTCATATTTTCCAGGCCATCGATAGTTGCACGAACCACGTTAATCGGGTTGGTGGAACCATACGCTTTAGCCAGAACGTTATGAACCCCAGCGACTTCCAGAACGGCGCGCATTGCACCACCGGCGATGATACCGGTACCCTCGGAAGCCGGCTGCATGAATACGCGAGAACCCGTGTGAACACCTTTAACAGGGTGTTGCAGAGTGCCGT
>NZ_JBHDVN010000273.1:0-413 GCF_046635365.1 Acinetobacter sp. NIOH-H-8 | reverse complement strand
GCATGTTCCCAATCCAGATGTCGCTGGATGAACGCGGGCGTCTGGAAGAAGAACGCCGTCTGGCCTACGTTGGCGTAACCCGCGCGATGCAGAAACAGACGCTGACCTACTCGGAAACCCGCCGTCTGTATGGCAAAGAGGTTTACCATCGCCCGTCGCGCTTTATCGGTGAGTTGCCGGAAGAGTGTGTGGAAGAGGTGCGCCTGCGCGCCACGGTAAGCCGCCCGGTCAGCCATCAGCGTATGGGTACGCCGATGGTCGAGAACGACAGCGGCTACAAGCTCGGCCAGCGCGTACGCCACGCTAAGTTTGGTGAAGGAACCATCGTCAATATGGAAGGCAGCGGCGAGCATAGCCGTTTGCAGGTGGCATTCCAGGGCCAGGGTATTAAATGGCTGGTGGCGGCTTACGCC
>NZ_JBHDVN010000272.1:0-413 GCF_046635365.1 Acinetobacter sp. NIOH-H-8 | reverse complement strand
ACCCACCAGCTCGCTAACCAGTTGTTTTGCGCTATATAACTGGCTTTGCAGGTTAACGTCTTCGCCGTCCGCGAGTAGCGCCAGAGCGTTCTGGCTGGTCGTAAGCAACTGCCCGCTGTTGGCCAGCCGTTTGTACTCTTCGTCAATTTGCTCGAATTCGCCGGCCTGCGGATTAAAGTCGTTCAACTCTTTTAACTGATATTGCAGCAGTTCCGCGCGCGCGGCGCGTTCCTGACTTTGTTGCTGGTGATGGGCGAGATCGCGGCAGCTTTGATGCCATAATTGGTAGTGGGCAGCCATCTGCTGCGCTAAAGCGGCTTCGTTGGCATAGCTATCCAGCAGCGATTTTTGCTGTTCGGGTTTGGTCAGCTGCTGGTGCGTATGTTGACCATGAATTTGAATCAGCAACTGAC
>NZ_JBHDVN010000271.1:0-414 GCF_046635365.1 Acinetobacter sp. NIOH-H-8 | reverse complement strand
TATCTGGCGTATATTGCAGAGCAAAGTTTTTAAGGTGAGCGTCACCGTTCCCAATCAGGCAATTAAAAACAATGTACTTATACATTTTTACGACTTCTGCCTCGCTACGGGTATAGAGGTAGGTGGCTTTAAGCAAGTTTTCGTAGCTACCCTTGTACTTCTCGTTTGGGTCATTAGATCTTTTGAGAAGAGTCGTAAAATCCTCGTAGCCTAACCTGTTTCCATCAGGAGCTTTATCAAAACGCTCAATAATGTAGGTTTCTAAATTGGCTGATAGATATGTTTTGGGTGGTTGCAAACCACAATGACGAGCAGCTTCCATACAGACAAATTCATTTTCCGTCAGTAAATCAAAGTCTGCATCATAAGACTTAACAATCAGGTCTTTTTGTTGAACAGTACGCTCCGTTAGAG
>NZ_JBHDVN010000270.1:0-414 GCF_046635365.1 Acinetobacter sp. NIOH-H-8 | reverse complement strand
GTTTTGCATACCAGACCAAAGTACTGGGCGACAAAATCCAGCTGGTTGGTGACGACCTGTTCGTAACCAACACCAAAATCCTGAAAGAAGGCATCGAGAAAGGCATCGCTAACTCCATCCTGATCAAATTCAACCAGATCGGTTCTCTGACCGAAACTCTGGCTGCACTCAAGATGGCGAAAGACGCTGGCTACACTGCTGTCATCTCTCACCGTTCTGGTGAAACTGAAGACGCTACCATTGCTGACCTGGCTGTTGGTACCGCTGCAGGCCAGATCAAAACCGGTTCTATGAGCCGTTCTGACCGTGTTGCTAAATACAACCAGCTGATTCGTATCGAAGAAGCTCTGGGCGAAAAAGCACCGTACAACGGTCGTAAAGAGATCAAAGGCCAGGCGTAATCCTGCTTTTACC
>NZ_JBHDVN010000269.1:0-414 GCF_046635365.1 Acinetobacter sp. NIOH-H-8 | reverse complement strand
ATCAAAGGGTTTGATGAGTGTTCGCCTTATGTGAATGTAAAAGCCTATGAAAACGTTGCTCAGGCAGCGGGTGGCGCGGCATCCACTACGGGTTTTTGGGATGGTCCGCCGCTGGTAAGCGCTGCAGCGTTGGGTGACAGCAACACCGGAATGCATTTGCTGATCGGTTTACTTGCTGCTTTGCTGCATCGCGAAAAAACGGGGCGTGGGCAACGAGTCACCATGTCAATGCAGGATGCCGTATTGAACCTTTGCCGCGTGAAATTACGTGACCAGCAGCGTCTCGATAAATTGGGTTATCTGGAAGAATACCCGCAGTATCCGAATGGTACATTTGGTGATGCAGTTCCCCGCGGTGGTAATGCAGGTGGTGGCGGTCAGCCTGGCTGGATCCTGAAATGTAAAGGCTGGGAA
>NZ_JBHDVN010000268.1:0-415 GCF_046635365.1 Acinetobacter sp. NIOH-H-8 | reverse complement strand
CGGTTATTGGGTCGGGTGGCTCATTAACGTTACGTGATTTACAGGGCGACGAGGTGGAAGCGGACAAAACGGTACACATTGCGCAAAACGGAACGGTGGTCGCCGAGGGTGATTATGGATTCCGCCTCACGACCGCACCAGGTGATGGTTTGTACGTTAACTATGGGCTGAAAGCGCTGAACATCCATGGTGGGCAAAAGCTGACGTTAGCCGAACATGGCGGAGCCTATGGCGCAACGGCCGATATGTCGGCAAAAATCGGTGGTGAAGGGGATCTGGCAATCAATACGGTGCGACAGGTTTCGCTTTCCAACGGTCAGAACGACTATCAGGGGGCAACCTACGTTCAGATGGGGACATTACGTACCGATGCGGATGGTGCACTTGGCAACACCCGGGAACTGAACATCAGCAA
>NZ_JBHDVN010000267.1:0-416 GCF_046635365.1 Acinetobacter sp. NIOH-H-8 | reverse complement strand
TCAAAGAATTCTTTAGTAAAAGTTTCTAAAGTAGTACCACCTCTAAAACGAACTTCTCCTTCTTCTAAGGATTCTACTATTTCATGGTATTTATCTAATAGTTCTATATGAGAAGTAACTTGCATTTCAGCAAATAGCTTGGCTTTTTCAGGTTGTTGGTTAATTGTTTTTTTGATAAATTCATTGAACTTTAATTTATCAAATATATTCGTTGCAATTATTTGTAGATCTTGGCTGATTGTAATTGATGATATATCCTGTATTAATTCGGAATCTACATTGGACATTGATAACCAAATTGTAAGTTGAAACTCAGTTGTCAGACTTTCCAAAGATTTTTTTAATTCAGCAATTTTTTCTAAAATATCATCAATTTCTTGAATCTTAGCTTTTTCAATATTTAGCCTTTCTAATAA
>NZ_JBHDVN010000266.1:0-416 GCF_046635365.1 Acinetobacter sp. NIOH-H-8 | reverse complement strand
GTTTAATATCAGTTGGGATGCCCATAATCGAACCACCTGGTATAGGATACAATTTATTTTTAGCGAAAATGTATGATTGACCTGTTTCATTAGTAATTAAATCATCTTCAAGTCCAATATCTTTTGCTATATCAGTCATGATTGTTTTTCGTCCAAGATAAGATTCAGGGCCAAGTTCTATAGTATATCCATCTTTACGATACGTCTGTATCTTTCCAACTGGTAGATTTGTCGCTTCAAAAATGGTTACATCTATATCTGGTTTATAATGTTTTAAATAATATGCGCTTGAGAGGCCAGTTATTCCTGCACCAATAATTGCAACTTTTTTACTCACATTGAGTCCCTTCCTTTATTAAAAAACTGTTTTTATTTCATCCACGATAGCATTAATAAATAATGGATTCGTGTTAGGC
>NZ_JBHDVN010000265.1:0-416 GCF_046635365.1 Acinetobacter sp. NIOH-H-8 | reverse complement strand
CTGTGAACACCTCATAAAATACCATCAACACATTCGGAGATAAATTCACTGTGCTCACGGATAGCGGGTCTGGCATAAATATCGGCGGCAGTCAGTCCGATTTTATAAATGTGGTTACAGCTGTCGACGAAAGAGATAACGTGCATCGAGGTCGCTCCGTATTCGAAAATAACCGCGTGTTCGTCATAATGATCGATGCATAACAATGAACGCCAGGTTTTCTCCACAAAGTCGCTGACCGACAAATAACTCACTGGTAACATAGCGTTCTCTCTCGCATCACTGGACTGAATTTCATACCGGACGCGATCAAACGAATAACCGGGTAAGCCTATAGTCTGCACGGCTGGCATTTCCGGTAAACAAATAGTCACTCCTCGTTGCCAAAGAGTGCCCAACAGCGGCAGGATGTCCTC
>NZ_JBHDVN010000264.1:0-416 GCF_046635365.1 Acinetobacter sp. NIOH-H-8 | reverse complement strand
GTACATGATTATGGTTCTGGTAGTGGTGATGGTACTGTTCCTGCTGACGCGTTTTCCGACCTGTAAAGTTGCGCAAACCGCGAGTCATAAACGTCCCTCGGCGCTGGATACGCTACGCTATCTCGCCAGTAACGCCCGCTTCCGTCGCGGTATTGTGGCGCAGTTCCTGTATGTGGGAATGCAGGTGGCGGTCTGGTCGTTCACTATTCGTCTGGCGCTGGAGTTAGGCGATATCAATGAGCGCGATGCCTCAACCTTTATGGTCTACAGCTTCGCCTGCTTTTTTATCGGCAAGTTTATCGCCAACATTCTGATGACGCGCTTCAACCCGGAAAAAGTCCTGATCCTTTACTCTGTGATCGGCGCGCTGTTCCTGGCCTATGTGGCGCTGGCGCCCAGCTTTAGCGCGGTATACG
>NZ_JBHDVN010000263.1:0-416 GCF_046635365.1 Acinetobacter sp. NIOH-H-8 | reverse complement strand
ACCATCGATAAAGGCAAAGACACCCTGGCCTTCGATAGCTTCAAACTGGATAGCGGCAGCGTTCTCGAGGGTGCCGTGTGGAATTATTCAGAACAGAACAACCAGTGGCAGCTCACCCCCCTGGGCGGCAAAACGCTGAACGTCACCGGTTGGGACGTGACCGACGCTAATGCCGCCGTGATTGAAGGCACCCAGGAAAATGGTCTCTACTGGAAGTATGACAGCCGGGGCTATCTGATCCTTGCCGACGATAAAACCACCGTTATCAGCGGCGACGGCGAATCGCATACCTCCGATCGCGGCATGGATATCAGCGGCCAGGATCGCACCGGCGTGATTATTTCCGGCAATCGAACCGTCAACACGCTCACCGGGGGTTCCAGTGTGACCGACGGCGCCATCGGCATGGTGATCAC
>NZ_JBHDVN010000262.1:0-416 GCF_046635365.1 Acinetobacter sp. NIOH-H-8 | reverse complement strand
ATCGATCCTGTAACTGAACAGGAGCGTTCAAGCCAACTTTGGCTATGTCAAATTGGCGGGCATAATGCCTGGCGTGACAGCAACGGACAGTTGAGAACGACCTCGGCACAGGCCATCTGGATGGGCGTCGATCATAATGCGCACACGGAAGCCAATGGCTCACGTATTGAGAATGACGCAAATTACAACATCCAGAGCCGACTTGGTTTCCGCACCTTTATTCGTACTCAGGAGAAAAACAGCGGTCCGCACGGTGACGACTTTGAACCTTTTGTTGAAATGAACGGGATCCATAACAGTAAAGATTTTGCTGTCTCAATGAACGGTGTGAAAGTCGAACAAGACGGGGCTCGTAATCTGGGGGAAATGAAACATGGCGTAAATGGCAATCTGAATCCGGCGGCCAGCGTCTGGGG
>NZ_JBHDVN010000261.1:0-417 GCF_046635365.1 Acinetobacter sp. NIOH-H-8 | reverse complement strand
CTGCATGCCATGCAGCACCATCGCCAGCATTTTTGCCGCAGGCACGCGGTATTCACCTTCATCACCAAAGCGAGAAACAATGCGCGGCTGATCGTGGTTACACCAGAACAAGGCATTCCATGCCACGTTGTGCATTCCTTGTTGCCAGTGGCGGAACAATGTTTTCAACGCCACAAAGTCAGGTTTAGCCAGCGTCCATTTTTCACCATCGGGATAATCGACCTTCAGGTGATGAAAATTAAAGGTCATCGACAATTCACTGCCTGTCAGTGCCGCGTATCGCTGGCAATGCTCAAGGCTGGTGGAGGACATTTCACCTACGGTCATTAACCCGTGTGGCGTAAACACATCGCGGTTCATCTCGTGCAAAAATTCGTGTGCTCGTGGCCCGTCGGTGTAGAAGCGACGCCCGTCGCC
>NZ_JBHDVN010000260.1:0-417 GCF_046635365.1 Acinetobacter sp. NIOH-H-8 | reverse complement strand
TTCCGGGCGAATGCCGGATTGTTCAATAATGTACTGCCAGCACAGACCGTCGCAGTCTTCTTCCTGCACAGTACCGGTAACCAGCAGGGTATATTCATCTTCCAGACCGAGGTCTTTAATGATTTTACCGGCATAAACCATAGATGCCATGCCGCCTTCTTGGTCGGAAGTACCGCGACCACCGATTAGCTCATCAGTTTCCATGCCTTCGTACGGATCGAAGTCCCAGTTTTTGATGTTGCCAATGCCGACGGTATCGATATGAGCGTCCATTGCCACCAGACGCGGGCCGTGGCCGATATAACCGAGAACGTTGCCCATCGGGTCGATTTCAACTTTATCGAAGCCGACTTTTTCCATCTCTTCTATAATACGATGTACTACGCGTTTTTCGTCGCAGCTTTCACTGGGAATAGC
>NZ_JBHDVN010000259.1:0-418 GCF_046635365.1 Acinetobacter sp. NIOH-H-8 | reverse complement strand
CCGTTATGGGGGTGATTGGTTTTGTGTTGACGGCGCTGTGGATCAAGTTGATTCATAACCCGACAGATCACCCACGTATGTCTGCAGAAGAGCTGAAGTATATCTCGGAACATGGCGCGGTGGTCGATATGGACCACAAAAAGCCGGGTAGTGCGGCAGCAAGCGGACCCAAACTGCATTACATCAAGCAATTGCTCTCTAACCGCATGATGCTGGGCGTATTTTTCGGACAATATTTTATCAACACCATCACCTGGTTCTTCCTCACCTGGTTCCCAATTTATCTGGTGCAGGAAAAAGGCATGTCGATTCTGAAAGTGGGTCTGGTCGCCTCGATTCCAGCACTGTGTGGTTTTGCGGGCGGCGTGCTGGGAGGTGTCTTCTCGGATTATCTGATCAAACGCGGTTTATCCCTGAC
>NZ_JBHDVN010000258.1:0-418 GCF_046635365.1 Acinetobacter sp. NIOH-H-8 | reverse complement strand
ATATTTAGTAACCGTATTGTTTTTCTAAAATGCCATAATTAAAAAATGACTTTCGCGAAAATAGAAAATCCAGGATTAAAACTTAAAGAAATAGACAATCTAATAATGTGCAATGAGAGAAAGGTGGCACAAAATTTGAATGTGATAAGGAGGATTGCAATGGGTATTTTAAGTGGAAATCCAACAGATGAACCGATGCATTACGGAGAGGTTTATGGTGTTTGGGCAGCTGTGTTTTCTGGAAAGGCAATGGTTGCTGCATACCAAACTTTATTAAACCATACAGGCGACGAAGACTTAAAACAACTAATTAAAGAAGCAATTGAACAAGGTAAGCAGGATTTAACGGAGCTAGAAGCATTGTTAAAAGCAAATGGTGTTGGGTTACCACCAACTCCACCAGAGCGCCCGACTGCAG
>NZ_JBHDVN010000257.1:0-418 GCF_046635365.1 Acinetobacter sp. NIOH-H-8 | reverse complement strand
CCATAGGCAGCACCTATGCGTTGATCGCCATCGGCTACACCATGGTCTACGGCATCATCGGCATGATCAACTTCGCCCACGGCGAGGACTACATGATCGGCTCCTATGTCGCCTTCATGGTGATGGCGGGGCTCACGATGATGGGCATCGACAGCACTGTGCTGCTGCTGGGCGGTGCCTTCATGGTGAGCATCATCATCACCGGCAGCTATGGCTGGTCCATAGAGCGGGTGGCCTATCGTCCACTGCGGGGCGGCAACCGCCTCATCCCCCTCATCTCCGCCATCGGCATGTCGATCTTCCTGCAGAACATGATGCGGATGGCACAGGGCTCGCGCGATATCGCCATGCCCACCCTGATCTCCGGGGGCTGGACCCTGGGTGGTGAGGACGGCTTCCAGGCCAGTCTCTCCTACAT
>NZ_JBHDVN010000256.1:0-418 GCF_046635365.1 Acinetobacter sp. NIOH-H-8 | reverse complement strand
GAAATTGTTGGCTGAAGCCGGCTTTACGGCGGATAAGCCCTTAACATTCGACCTGCTGTATAACACCTCCGATCTGCATAAAAAACTGGCTATTGCCGTGGCGTCTATCTGGAAGAAAAATCTGGGCGTCAATGTGAATCTGGAGAATCAGGAATGGAAAACCTTCCTGGATACCCGTCATCAGGGCACCTTTGATGTCGCCAGAGCCGGGTGGTGCGCAGATTATAATGAACCGACCTCGTTCCTGAATACCATGTTGTCCGACAGTTCAAATAACACCGCGCATTATAAGAGCCCGGCGTTTGATAAGCTGATTGCCGACACGCTGAAAGTGGCGGACGATACGCAGCGCAGCGAACTCTACGCTAAAGCGGAGCAGCAGTTAGATAAAGACTCGGCTATTGTGCCGGTGTATTAC
>NZ_JBHDVN010000255.1:0-419 GCF_046635365.1 Acinetobacter sp. NIOH-H-8 | reverse complement strand
GTTTTGATCACGACAACAGCAAAGACATGGATGCGCTAATGGCAACCCCGCTGTGGCAGGCCATGCCGTTTGTCCGTACAGGGCGCTTTCAGCGCGTACCCGCAGTCTGGTTTTATGGTGCAACGCTTTCGGCAATGCACTTTGTGCGTGTTCTGGATAACGCCATCGGAGGTAAAGCGTGAGTAAACGAATTGCGCTTTTCCCGGCGTTATTGCTGGCGCTGTTAGTGATTGTCGCTACGGCGCTAACCTGGATGAACTTCTCACAGGCGCTGCCGCGCAGTCAGTGGGCGCAGGCCGCCTGGTCGCCGTATATTGACGTCATCGAGCAGATGATTTTTCACTACAGCTTGTTGCCGCGTCTGGCGATTTCGCTGCTGGTGGGCGCAGGCCTGGGGCTGGTGGGCGTGCTGTTTCAGC
>NZ_JBHDVN010000254.1:0-419 GCF_046635365.1 Acinetobacter sp. NIOH-H-8 | reverse complement strand
AAATCAAAGTCATTAAAAAAGCCGACCTCAAAGGCATCGACAAAACGATCGAGCCGCGCCAAATAAAAACAGCCGAGCAAAAGGACGAAAAAATAGCGGCGCATATCTCGCAGTGGATTCGTGATTTTGAAAAACAACGGCGCGGCGCAAAGAGAGCGGCGGAAAAGTTTTTTATACCGCCGGTCGGCAAACCGGATTAAAAAAAGCCGATAAATTCGAGAATTGCGGACGCGCGTCCCGACTAAATGAAAAAGTAATTTGCAACAACCTCTTCTCATAGCGCATCATAGATGCCAGTTATTCCATCTCTCTTGCATCGACGGTGATGCGCTCGTCTAGCGAAAAAAGTTTTATTTGACGGCGTTTTTGGAAGTTCGGGAGTTGGTTTGTATCAATCAGAGAAGTCGCTCTCTACCGGG
>NZ_JBHDVN010000253.1:0-419 GCF_046635365.1 Acinetobacter sp. NIOH-H-8 | reverse complement strand
TCGCTTAACAATTCCAACAAATCAATTTGATGGCTAATATCCAGCCACGTTGTCGGCTCATCCAGCAGCATGATGGACGTTTCCTGCGCCAGCACCATGGCTATCCACGCCCGCTGACGTTGGCCGCCGGACAGCGTGTCTACGCTTTGCGCCGCCAGTGAGGTGATACCTGTTGCACGCATAGCACTGGCGACGGCGTCGGCATCTTCCTTGCGCCAGCGGGTAAATAACGGCTGATGCGGATAACGCCCTCTGGCGACCAGTTCTTGTACGGTGATATCGCCCGGCGTGGTGGCGTTTTGCGCCAGCAATCCGATGCGCCGCGCCACCTCTTTACTGGCGTAACGCTGTATTTGTTCGCCATCCAGCCAGACATGGCCGTCAACAGGCGTCATCAGACGGCTTAGCGTACGTAGCAA
>NZ_JBHDVN010000252.1:0-420 GCF_046635365.1 Acinetobacter sp. NIOH-H-8 | reverse complement strand
AGCTTAGTCTCGACGCCTTGGCGAAGCTCGCCGGCGTGTCGAAAGGAACGGTCGTGGCGCTGGAACAGGGCAAGGCAAATCCGAGCATCGGCGTCCTGTGCCGTCTGGCAGCGGCCTTTTCGGTATCGGTGTCCGATCTCGTGAGCGATCCATTACCCGCCAGTTCGGAAGTCGCGGTCGAGCAGACGACAGGGAATACTCTCTGGACCAGCGCGAAGGGAAGCGAAGCGCGGTTGCTGGCGTCCACCTCCGGCCGGACGATGTTCGAGCTATGGGCGTGGACCATCATGCCGGGCGACGGCTCTCATGCCGATGCCCACAGTCCGGGAACGCGCGAGCTGATTTCCGTTGACCAGGGAAGTCTGCGGATCACGGTCGGCAATGAGGTGCTGACCCTGAGCGCCGGCGAAAGCGCCCGAC
>NZ_JBHDVN010000251.1:0-420 GCF_046635365.1 Acinetobacter sp. NIOH-H-8 | reverse complement strand
AAACATTACTGGCGAGTGAACTCCGGGTACGCCTCCAGGCCGCACTCGACCACGTCCACGCCCTCGTACTCCTCTTCATCGCTGACGCGCAGGCCCATCACCGCCTTGATGATGCCCCACACGATCAGGCTGGCGATGAACACCCAGAGGAAAATCGACACCAGGCCCAGCAGCTGCGCGCCGAAAGAGGCGTCGGCATTGGTCAGCGGCACGGCCAGCAGGCCCCACATGCCGGCGACACCATGCACGGAGATGGCACCGACCGGGTCATCGAGCTTGAGCTTGTCCAGACCGAGGATGCTGAACACCACCAGTACACCACCGACACCGCCGATCAGGGTGGCTTGCAGCGCGCTCGGGGTCAGCGGTTCGGCAGTGATCGCCACCAGGCCGGCCAGGGCGCCGTTGAGCACCATGGTC
>NZ_JBHDVN010000250.1:0-420 GCF_046635365.1 Acinetobacter sp. NIOH-H-8 | reverse complement strand
CCAGACCACCACGTTGACCATGCCGAACTCGTCCTCCAGGGTGACGAAGATGACACCGCTGGCGGTCTGTGGGCGTTGTCGGCCGATCACCAGGCCGGCAACGCTGACCGGGCGGCCATGCTCGATCGTGCCCAGTTCCCGAGAACTGCGGCAGCGCCGGGCCTTGAGCTCATCTCGTAGCAGGAGCAAAGGATGCGGCCCCAGCGTCGTGCCAAGGGTCGCGTAGTCGTTGAAAAGGTCTTCACCCACCGAAGGCAATGGCAGGTTGATGGAGGTTTCCTCCGGTGCGGGCAGACTGGCGAACAGCGGTAGCTGTGGTTCGATTCCGGCAACGGCCCAGCGCGCTCGATGGCGATGGCCGGCCAGGCCGCGGAGGGCGCCGGCATCGGCGAGCTGCTCGCGCGCACGCGGTTCGAGCTC
>NZ_JBHDVN010000249.1:0-421 GCF_046635365.1 Acinetobacter sp. NIOH-H-8 | reverse complement strand
GATTGAGCATCGAACCATTGGCCAGCAGATAGACGGTTTTGTCGGCCATGCGGTAGGCGTTGATATACGGCATCACCTCTTCCTGGGGGTACTGGCGCAGGTAATCGCCGTCGATCTCTTCCGCCACGTGGCCGACGTTAAGGATAAATACTCCCGCTTTCGCCCGGTCCAGCGCCTGGCGATTAACCACGTTTTTACCGCCTGTCGCCGTGGCCACCACGTCCGCCGAGGCGATAGCCTCCTGGAGGTCCACCACGTGCCAGCCGTCGTAGGCCGCCTGCAGACGGCGGGCAGGATCGATCTCCGCCACCATCACCTGACCGCCAAAAGCTTTTGCCGCCGCCGCGACGCCCTGGCCGACCAGGCCGTAGCCGATCACCAGCACTTTTTTCTCATGCAGGGTGAGGTGAGTGGTCTGGAA
>NZ_JBHDVN010000248.1:0-421 GCF_046635365.1 Acinetobacter sp. NIOH-H-8 | reverse complement strand
CATCTCGGTCTCGCCCGGCCCACCGGTGACGGAGAGAAAGCCACCTTCGCTCTGGATCAGCAGGTCATAGGCCTTCTCCTGCTCGTAGGGGCCACCCTCGCCGTAGCCGGAGATGTCGCAGACGATCAGTCGCGGAAAGCGTTCGTGCAGCGCCTCGAAGGAGAGCCCCATGCGCGCGGCGGCGCCCGGTGCCAGGTTCTGCACCAGCACGTCGGCCTTGGCCAAGAGCTGGTCAAGGACCTGGGCAGCGGCGTCCTGCTTCACGTCCAGGCTCAGGCTTTCCTTGGAGCGGTTGGTCCAGACGAAATGCGAGGCCAGGCCGTCGACCCGCTCGTCGTAGCCGCGGGCGAAGTCGCCGGCACCGGGCCGCTCGATCTTGATCACCCGTGCGCCGAGGTCGGCCAGCTGGCGCGTGCAGAAC
>NZ_JBHDVN010000247.1:0-421 GCF_046635365.1 Acinetobacter sp. NIOH-H-8 | reverse complement strand
GCCAGTTGCGCTTCACGATCTTCACGGATGATAACCGGAGCTGCAGCCAGTTGCTCTTCGTCAATTTCTGCTTTACGGAACACGGACAATACACGCGTGTATGCATACTGCATGTATGGCGCGGTATTACCCTCAAACGCCAGCATGTTGTCCCAGTCGAAGATGTAGTCCGTGGTGCGGTTTTTGGAGAGATCCGCATATTTCACCGCACCAATACCAACCGCGTTAGCCAGTTTTTCCAGCTCGTCGGCTGGCATATCCGGGTTCTTTTCTGCCACCAGACGACGTGCACGCTCCAGGGCTTCATCCAGCAGATCGGCCAGTTTCACCGTACCGCCAGCGCGGGTTTTGAACGGTTTACCATCTTTGCCCAGCATCATGCCGAACATGTGGTGTTCCAGCGGTACGGATTCCGGTACAT
>NZ_JBHDVN010000246.1:0-422 GCF_046635365.1 Acinetobacter sp. NIOH-H-8 | reverse complement strand
CCGATAAACAGTCCCATAAAGGTGGCGGAGGCGAAGGCCGCCTGGTCGGCGATGCCGAAGATGCCCGCCTGTCCGGTGTGGAAAATGCCCTCCGCCAGCAGGCCCGCGCTGATATACCCGGTCTGGAAGAGATCGTAGAGCTCAAAGAAGCCGCCAAGTGAGAGCAGGGTAATAAACGACCATAACCCAAATGAGGCGGGCAGCGCATCAATGCGTCCGGTTAAGCTGGCGTGCGGTTCTCCTGGCGAAGCATAGGGCGTTTCGCCGAGAACCTGGGTGGTAGACATGGTGTTGTGTTCCTCAGGAAGAATGGTTTGCCTGCTAATGTTAATTGATTGTTAATAGTTTTAAATTTTTAATCCTTAGCCTTAGCGACATTCTTTAGCGTAAGATCGCGCTGGGGAGACATAAAGTTGATATTC
>NZ_JBHDVN010000245.1:0-423 GCF_046635365.1 Acinetobacter sp. NIOH-H-8 | reverse complement strand
TTGCTAAAATACTCTTTTAAAATATAAAAAACTAAGCGTGTGTAGCACTGGGTATAGGTGTTCTTTGGGCTTAGTTATTAGCGTTATTTAAACAAGTATAAGTCAATTTTTACCTAATGGATTTGCTTTTCAAATAGTTCCAATTTCTTTAATGCTTGCCCTTTTTTATGATCATTATTAATCTTTACAACTAGAGCTAAAATAAAAACCATCACTATAAAAACAAGGAAAATCAAATGCTTTTTCATCATTAATCCCTTCTTTTGATCTTTAAGAATGCCTTGCTCCTTTCTAAATAGATATGACATAAGGGAAGCACTGATACAAGCCTTTTTAAATGACTTTAGCAACTCGATAAACAGTTGCAACTCCACAATTCACTGCTTTGGCAATTTCTTCCTTAGTCATATTGCCAGCTGCTAG
>NZ_JBHDVN010000244.1:0-424 GCF_046635365.1 Acinetobacter sp. NIOH-H-8 | reverse complement strand
TGTCTATGAAAATATAAAATATGAAGATGATAGATTTTTTTTAATGGTCAAGGAAACTTTTAAAGGTAATAACCCAATAAGAGCAATTATCATAAGATACTTAGAACACCTTTTTACTAATCTGAACGATGATGAAATGAATAATATTAAAACACTATTAAGAGGTGTATTCCTTACATCTGGGGCACTAGTAACAACAGGAGGAGTTAGTGTTTACATAGCCACAGCCGCATCTGAACTTATATATAATACGGTACTAAGAAATGCCATTGCCCACAAGTTAATTAGAGGTGGTGGAAATATAGCAATGGCTTTTGTGGGAGGGTATGGCATCATAGAGATGGCTTCTCAAGCAAAGGAAAGATTACGCTATAGCAATCCTACTCTGTATTATGACCTTGTTTTAATGAATTTAGAAATGGGG
>NZ_JBHDVN010000243.1:0-424 GCF_046635365.1 Acinetobacter sp. NIOH-H-8 | reverse complement strand
GTTCCACACAGCGCAAAAAGCGGCCATCGTAATCAGCCTCTTTAACGTGAACGAACTCAATGTTGTTTTCTTTCAGCATCTCGACCAGCAGGTTCTGGAACGCTTTGCGATCCACTGAACTGCCCAGGCTTCGCAGTCCGTCAGCTATCCACGGCGTATTATTCTCCAGCAAAATCACCAGGTCGAAGCGATACTCGTCGATCAGCGCCTGGACAATCGGATGCTCGCGCCCTTAGTATTTATTGCAATATGCCTGGGTGGTGACGAAATCGGTATCGATAAACGCTACTTTATTCGCATATTTCACTGCAAAATCAATATATTGCGCATGACCCAGCGCAATTTTATCGTAGTCGGAATACTGTAACGCCATCTCATCGCCGCCCAGATGCGAAAAGACATAGTCGCGGCCATATTCCCAGGC
>NZ_JBHDVN010000242.1:0-424 GCF_046635365.1 Acinetobacter sp. NIOH-H-8 | reverse complement strand
CGATATGCTGCGCGCCATCGTGCGTGATGGACAGCAACAGGTGCTCGAACAGACGCCCCCCTGGGTGATACCCGCACACACCCTCCATACGCCTGAAGAGGCGTTGCGGGTGCGCGAAAAACTGGCGCATCAGGTACTCAACCCCGAAGTGTGGCCGGTATTCGATCTCCAGGTCGGATACGTGGACGGGATGCCTGCCCGCCTGTGGCTGTGTTTGGATAACCTGTTGCTTGACGGTCTGAGCATGCAGATCCTGCTGGCGGAGCTGGAGCACGGCTACCGCTACCCGCAACAGCTGCTTCCGCCGCTGCCCGTCACCTTCAGGGATTATCTGCAACAACCCTCGCTACAGTCGCCCAATCCAGATTCTCTGGCATGGTGGCAGGCGCAGCTTGATGATATTCCTCCGGCGCCTGCGTTGCCG
>NZ_JBHDVN010000241.1:0-426 GCF_046635365.1 Acinetobacter sp. NIOH-H-8 | reverse complement strand
GTACAGCAGTACCGCGAGCTGGGCGTGTGCTGTTCCTTCGGCGACTGGCAGCCCGATGTCAACGCGGTGGCGGTCGCCTTCCAGGCAGGCCGGGGCGGTCGCCTGATGGCGATCAACTGCGGCGGCCCCGCCTTCCTGCTCGGCAGGGATTTCCTGCTGGAGGAGGTGCGGCCGCGCCTGATCGCGCTTGGCGCGCGGCTGGAACGAGGCGCTCGCGGTGAGTGAGCCGCGGCGCCTTGTATCCTTGCCGCCGGGGCTACCGCCCCACCCCCCGTGGGGGTTGCGGCCCGGCTTCGGCCGGCCGGGCGCCGGGCATTGTATTTTTGCCCCCGGGGCTAGCGCCCCACCCCCCGTGGGGCTTGCGGCCCGGCTTCGGGCGGCCGGGCGCCGGGCCTTGTATCATTGCCCCCGGGGCTAGCGCCCCAC
>NZ_JBHDVN010000240.1:0-426 GCF_046635365.1 Acinetobacter sp. NIOH-H-8 | reverse complement strand
AATATTCATATAGCAGGAAAGAGGATCGAGTATCTCGACCAGATGGCCGCGCCGCATCGCCGCTTCGCGCAGACGTTTGCAAGAATAGAGCGTTCCATCCCTAGACAATATGGCAATTTTCACCCTGCACCTCGCTGAAAACCCTGAAAAGCCCGCGTATCATACACTGGCCCGCAGGTTTTAGCGCGTCGCCCAGCCCTGTTTATGCAAATATTCAAGGATAAATGGGCGATTTTCTTTAATCAGGGTGCGACGGATATGATCGCTCCAGGTATCGCGTCGCGTATTACTGCCGCGGGTCAGATAATACTCAGCCAACTGCTCGTCATAGCGCGCCAGCAGCTTTTCATCAAGCGGTTGATACTGGTTCTCATGAACCACAAGCTCGGCAGGCAGGCGCGGTTTCAGATCCGGATTATCCGCAGG
>NZ_JBHDVN010000239.1:0-427 GCF_046635365.1 Acinetobacter sp. NIOH-H-8 | reverse complement strand
AAGTAGCGCAAATACTTATGCGCTTACCAGCACTGGAAATGTGGTTCTTTTTTACCTGCCGTTAGCTTTTATGCTTAGTCTGATGCTCTTTTTCGGCTGGGCAGCACTGCCGGGCATTGTGCTTGCTATCTTCTGGCGCAGATACCCGCAGACAGGGCTGTATGAAACCCTTTCTGTGACGATGCACTTTATCATTACTATCGTGCTAAGCTGGGGCGGCTATCGTGTCTTTTCCCCCCGGCGAAACAATGTTTCCCACGGCGACGCCCACCTGTTGTTTCAACGAATGTTCTGGCAGGTATTTTGTTCAGCGACATTATTTCTGGTCATTTACCAGTTTGCCGCTTTTGTTGGCATGTACGAAAGTAAAGCCAGCCTGATGGGGGTAATGCCCTTTAATATCAACACGCTGATTAATTACCAGGCG
>NZ_JBHDVN010000238.1:0-429 GCF_046635365.1 Acinetobacter sp. NIOH-H-8 | reverse complement strand
ATGCTGCCTTATCAAACGTCTGTCCCTGCATGATTGCATAGCCTGCAGGCGGTGTATCTGATGGCCATGGCAGCGGAACACCTGGCGGAAATACTTCAATATTTGCCGAGCCGTCAAATTTCACGCCGTTAATTGTCCTTGCCGTTTTCAGCTTTGTTGCTGTAGCCGCATTGCCGGACAGTTCGCCTGAAAGACCACCGCTGAATGTCTGTTTCGCCGCCCATGTCTGAGCTTCGTCGATAATTGGCACACGTCTTGTCGTGATCGTGCGGCTTCCCGGATTTCCTGAAATACGCACCATAAAAAAGCGGTAATTCGCTTTACTTACAGTGCTGCGCCATACATGCATTGAGCGCCCCGTACCGGAATCATCACTCGGACCAACTGCGATGTTTATCAGGTTGCCATCAATGACGCCCCAGTCCATAC
>NZ_JBHDVN010000237.1:0-430 GCF_046635365.1 Acinetobacter sp. NIOH-H-8 | reverse complement strand
GCGCCAGGCTGCGGGCCAGGGCCGGGCGCCCCTCCGCTCGTCCTCGGGAGAGCGCTGCCGAAGCCGGCCAAGGCCGCCGGCAGCAGACCATGGACAACGTCCATGCCACCTTTCAGGAGAAACCATCATGCGCCGCTTCACCGCTTTCGTCCTCGGCCTCTGCCTGAGCCTGCCGGTCCTCGCCGAGCAGGTGCAGCGCTTCGGCGACCTGGACGTCCACTACCACGTGTTCAACTCCAGCTTCCTCCAGCCCAACGTGGCCAGCGCGGTCGGCCGGGTACGCAGCAAGGCGCAGGGCGTGATCAACGTGGTGCCGATGGAGAAAGGCAAGCCGGTAGAGGCCGCCGTGACCGGCTCGGCCAAGGACCTGACCGGCAAGGTCATCCCCCTGGAGTTCCGCCGAGTCAGCGAGGAAGGCGCCATCTACAAC
>NZ_JBHDVN010000236.1:0-430 GCF_046635365.1 Acinetobacter sp. NIOH-H-8 | reverse complement strand
CAATATGGATGAAGTCACTCTCATGGGGCGCAACTTCAGCGTTTGCGTGAACAAGGCAGACCTCAAGCCCGCTGCTGATGTGCAGGGCATTTGCGACTACATCAGCTCGCAACTCGAGGATGAGGGCTTTCCGGCCACGGTGTGCGCTGTCAGCAAAAACGATATCTCCTCCGTCAATGCCATGCTGGGCAGCTTCAATCCAGAGGAGCTGTTCGGCTCTATTTTCCAGCCTGAATTGCTCCAGCAGAATCTCGCCATCGAAAGCACGCTGAGTACGGCGCTGGATGGGCTGAACAGCGACAAGGAAAGTAACGAGCAGAAAATTGCTGAGATAGAAGATGCCTTGCGCGCCTTGGAGCAAGAGCGTGAGCAGCAAACCCAGGCAAACAATTCCGGGAATCTGGAGCGCATTGTCGATGAGGTATTGCGC
>NZ_JBHDVN010000235.1:0-430 GCF_046635365.1 Acinetobacter sp. NIOH-H-8 | reverse complement strand
GTCATACAGGCAGCGTTAAAAATACCGCCAGCCAGCGCTGCGGTTCCCATAAATAGCCCCGCCGCCACGTTGTGATGAATAATTTTTTCGCTCAGCGTAGGCATGTATAACCTTACGCAACCATAAATCAGCAGCTGAATCACCAGCGCAATGCCGCCCCAGGCAAAATAGTCCGGGATGCTGACTGAGTTTATCGCCGCGCTGGATAAGGGGATGACATAGCCCAGCAACGTACCACTAAAGGCCAGCGATGCCGCAGTATTGTTATTTTTTATCAACTGCCATTCATTATGCGGCGTTATCTTTGAGTAAATAAAAAGAAATACAATGATCATTGCCGCGCCAATAAAAAAATAGGCGCAGAAAGCCAGTAATGCGTCCAGTATATGCATAATTTCCCTGTATGTGCTTAACCAATAACCGTTAGTGA
>NZ_JBHDVN010000234.1:0-431 GCF_046635365.1 Acinetobacter sp. NIOH-H-8 | reverse complement strand
ACCTTAGCTACTATTGTACAATTTGGTATTGGTTGGCAATTTTATATAGGTGCCTACAAAAGTTTACGTAGTGGTTCGGCTAACATGGATGTATTAGTAGCATTAGGTACAAGTGCTGCTTACTTCTATAGTCTATTTGAAACTATAAAATGGATTGTCCAACCACAAATCACACCACATCTTTATTTTGAAACAAGTGCAGTATTGATCACGCTTATCTTATTAGGTAAATATTTAGAAGCACGTGCTAAATCTCAAACGACTAATGCTTTAAGTACATTGTTAAATTTACAAGCTAAAGAAGCACGCGTAATTCGTAATGGTACTACGCAAATGATCCCATTAAAAGAAGTTGTTGTTGGCGATCATCTTATTGTTAAACCAGGAGAAAAAATACCTGTCGATGGACTTGTGATTAAAGGTACTACTTC
>NZ_JBHDVN010000233.1:0-432 GCF_046635365.1 Acinetobacter sp. NIOH-H-8 | reverse complement strand
CGCCATCGACGGGCGGGTGCGCAACGAGGGCCGGACGACGCCCGACACGGGGCGTCGTCCGCCTAGCGGTCCAGTTCCTGGCGCCGCGAGCTGATCACGCCGGTGACGAAGCCGGCGAGGTTGAGCCCGCCGTGGAAGCGGGCGTGCTCGATCTTCACCCAGCGGTCCATCACGACCTCCAGGCCCGCGGCCTCGGCCTGACGCGCGGCGTCCTCGTTCCAGAAGCCCAGCTGCAGCCACACGGTCCGGGCGCCCACGCGGGCGGCGTCCGCCACCACCTCGGGGGCGTCGGAGGACTTGCGGAACACCTCCACGAGGTCCGGGGTGACGGGCAGGTCGTCCAGCGAGGCGTACACGCGGTGGCCGAGGATCTCCTTGCCGGCCGCGGCGAGCACGGGATTGACGAAGTAGACGTCGTACGTGGTCGAGCTC
>NZ_JBHDVN010000232.1:0-432 GCF_046635365.1 Acinetobacter sp. NIOH-H-8 | reverse complement strand
TATTATCACGCCACAACTGCTGGCGGTGATTTTTTGGGGAATGGGTTAGCGCCTGATGGCGCGTTGCTTATCCGGCCTATGCACTGTGTTAAATCCAGGCTGGATAACGCGCGCCGCACCGGTCACACTTCTGCTCTTCTTCTTATCTCTTTCCTCAATGAACGTGCTAATCAGCGTAATGGCAACGAGCATAATTCCAATTTTTTCAGTTAGTTATCAATCTTCATCGCCTTTTTTTTCGTCGCAACGGGTAGTTTTTCAGCTTTTAATTCGGCAATAATGCCTTTCCTGGCGGTGGCGCTGAAAAAGGTCGCAACTGAAATGAAAAATAGCGGCAATGAGCGCGGTTGCGCCGAAACACGTCACCAGTGAACTACAGTTATTTTGCAATAAGATTCCCTTGCTGCGGGATAATGTGAAGCATATCAGCAA
>NZ_JBHDVN010000231.1:0-432 GCF_046635365.1 Acinetobacter sp. NIOH-H-8 | reverse complement strand
CTGTAATTGCTCAGCTTCTTCTTTAGTGTAAAATGGTCCAATAGGTTTAGTTGGGTTAGACATACGGGGGTCATGTTCGTCGACCTCAACACGAGTAATTACTGTACCTGCACGTCTTGGACTCTTAATTTCAGCAAGTACTCTGTTGACTTCCGTCTCTATCCAGAATCCTATCATACCTTGGGTCATGGAACCACAAACATCAAGCGGCATGGCAGGGGTTTGTGGACTATCTGCTTTAGCTTGTTGGATTAACATCGTACCAATTTGTGGACCGTTACCATGAGAGATAACAATGTCTGCATCAGTATCAAATAAAGGTTTGAGTGCTTGCATTGTCGAACGTATTGCTTTTCTTTGTGCGTCAGCTGAGCCATCATCAGTTTGTATGGCATTACCGCCTAACGCGATGACGATTTTGTTATCCATATC
>NZ_JBHDVN010000230.1:0-433 GCF_046635365.1 Acinetobacter sp. NIOH-H-8 | reverse complement strand
GGTCAAAGTTGCCAATAACAGCGCGAGAAGTACCAGTTCAATAGGTACCGGAATATAAAACAGACCTGGACCAAAATTATTAAAAATCCATACCAGACCATAACTGGCAGAGCTGCCGATTGCGGACCCGATAAGCCCAAAAATCGCCCCCTGAAACAGGAATACTCTTAAAATTTGTGTTTGGGTTGCACCGGTTGCGCGTAAGATTCCAATTTCCCGGGTTCGTTGCACCACGCTAACTGACATGACACTGGCAATACCAAACGCAACTGAAACGGCGACGAAAATAATAATCATATTGGTCGAGAGACTTTGTGAGGAAATCGCATTCATCAACTGGGCATTGGTTTCAATCCAGCTTTCAGCCTGCAAGGACGTCAGGCGTCCTACCTGATCCGCAATCTGGTCTGCCTGAAAAAGGTCCGTTACCCGC
>NZ_JBHDVN010000229.1:0-433 GCF_046635365.1 Acinetobacter sp. NIOH-H-8 | reverse complement strand
CTACCAGGGTATCTAATCCTGTTCGCTCCCCACGCTTTCGCGCCTCAGCGTCAGTTACAGACCAGAGAGTCGCCTTCGCCACTGGTGTTCCTCCACATCTCTACGCATTTCACCGCTACACGTGGAATTCCACTCTCCTCTTCTGCACTCAAGTTCCCCAGTTTCCAATGACCCTCCCCGGTTGAGCCGGGGGCTTTCACATCAGACTTAAGAAACCGCCTGCGCGCGCTTTACGCCCAATAAGTCCGGACAACGCTTGCCACCTACGTATTACCGCGGCTGCTGGCACGTAGTTAGCCGTGGCTTTCTGGTTAGGTACCGTCAAGGTGCCGCCCTATTCGAACGGTACTTGTTCTTCCCTAACAACAGAGTTTTACGATCCGAAAACCTTCATCACTCACGCGGCGTTGCTCCGTCAGACTTTCGTCCATTG
>NZ_JBHDVN010000228.1:0-433 GCF_046635365.1 Acinetobacter sp. NIOH-H-8 | reverse complement strand
CAGGGTGCCCTGCTTGGCGTCGATATCCAGCAGCGTGGCGCAGCAGAACATCTCCACCGGGAGGATCTGTTTGAGCTGGCATTGATCTCGCGAAGGATGTCGGTGCTGGAATAGCCCTTGGCGGCCATGCCGTAGAAGGTTTCGGCCAGCGGCATCGCGCCGCTCGCTGCCGGCAGGCCATGGCCGGTGAAATCGCCGAGCAGCACGAACATCTGCCCAGCCGGCGCGTGGGCCGCCAGCAGAAGATCGCCGTTGAATAGCGCCTGCGGGGACTGCCGGTAGCGGATGTTCGGCGCACTCAGGCAACCGGCGTGAGCGACCTTGTCGAAGATCGCCTTGGCCGCGCGATGCTCGTCGAGCAGCTGCTGGTTGCGTCGGGCGATCAGATCGCGCTGCTCGAGCACCGTGGCCTGCAGACGGCGCAGGCGATGCA
>NZ_JBHDVN010000227.1:0-433 GCF_046635365.1 Acinetobacter sp. NIOH-H-8 | reverse complement strand
CGCGAGTATTGAGCGGCCAGTAATCGCGGAATATAAAAACAAGGAGCGGCGATGTATTACGGGTTTGACATTGGCGGAACAAAGATTGCGTTAGGCGTATTTGACTCAACGCGGCGGCTGCAGTGGGAAAAACGGGTTCCCACGCCCCATACCAGCTATAGCGCCTTTTTAGACGCCGTGTGCGAACTGGTCGCGGAAGCCGACCAGCGATTTGGCGTAAAAGGGTCGGTAGGGATTGGCATACCCGGTATGCCGGAAACTGAAGACGGCACGCTGTACGCCGCGAATGTCCCGGCAGCCAGCGGTAAGCCGTTGCGCGCCGATCTCAGCGCCCGACTGGATCGCGATGTGCGTCTGGACAATGACGCTAACTGTTTTGCCTTGTCCGAAGCCTGGGATGATGAATTCACGCAATATCCTTTGGTTATGGGGC
>NZ_JBHDVN010000226.1:0-434 GCF_046635365.1 Acinetobacter sp. NIOH-H-8 | reverse complement strand
GTGCGCGATGGCAGCTGCCAGCTGGGTCAACTGCGCGGTGGTGGGCGCACGGGCGCGGTGCAGGCGCAGTTCGCGCCGCGGCAGCTCGGTGGCTTCCACGTACACGCCGTCGAGCCACAGCATGTGGAAGTGGATGTTCAGGTTCAGCGCGCTGCCGAAACGCTGGATCAGCGTCACCGCGCCGCACTGGGCGCTGGCGCGGTCGATGCCGGCTTGATCGGCCAACCAGCCGGCGATCACGCGCTGCACGATGCCCAGCACCGGGCCAATGGCTTCTGGCTTGCTGGCGAACAGGAAACGCAAGGGGTACGGAAAGCTCAGCACCCATTGCCGCACCGGCCGCGGGCCGAACACCTCCTCGACCAGGTGCCGCGCACTCTCGGCCATGCGTCGCGCGCCGCAACTCGGGCAGAACCCGCGCTTCTTGCAGGAGA
>NZ_JBHDVN010000225.1:0-435 GCF_046635365.1 Acinetobacter sp. NIOH-H-8 | reverse complement strand
GAACTAACACGAATACTTAAATAAACAAGATAAACACCACAATAAAATAGAAAGAAAGATACAGGTCTCTTATACACATCTAAGAGAACAATACACCGATCCTTAACAGGAAAATAGACATATCCTGAAACAACTGGTGTTCTGTCAGATCAATGGCCCTTATCCGAGGACAAGGGCCGATGCCCGCTGGCTAGAGCGCCGCGACTGGCGTGTAGGCCGTATGCTCGCGGCGACTGCTGGCCAACGGCCCGGTCACCAGCAGCAAGGTCAGCACCACGCTGACGCCACTCCCCCAGGCCGTTTTTTTTTAAGGAGACATGGTATTTATACAGGCGGAAGTTGGTGGGCAGAGTGAGATGTGTATTATATTGATGATGTTGGTGGCGTTGTTTAGGCTTGCTGGTATGGAGATCTATTAATGAGTTTGGTAGATTT
>NZ_JBHDVN010000224.1:0-435 GCF_046635365.1 Acinetobacter sp. NIOH-H-8 | reverse complement strand
GCATCTAACCAAATGATTTTATGAAGTTTTAAACAGTACGAAAGCGCGTTAAAAATAAACAAAATCTTCTTCTGTTCACTCTTCAAAACTCACCGTCGTGGGAGTACATTGTTTCGTGCTGACTTCCACGGCAGGGAGTGGCAATAACAGCTAAAAGGTCAAGATTCATGGCCCCCATTGAAAAATCCAGCAAACTCGAAAATGTCTGTTATGACATTCGTGGCCCCGTTCTGAAAGAAGCGAAACGCCTTGAGGAAGAAGGTAATAAAGTTCTTAAACTGAATATCGGCAACCCCGCCCCCTTCGGATTCGAAGCGCCGGACGAAATTCTGGTCGATGTCATTCGTAATTTGCCGACGGCGCAAGGATATTGCGACTCGAAAGGGCTTTATTCCGCCCGTAAAGCGATTATGCAGCATTATCAGGCCCGTGGAA
>NZ_JBHDVN010000223.1:0-435 GCF_046635365.1 Acinetobacter sp. NIOH-H-8 | reverse complement strand
ATTCCTACCTCATCCAAAAGT
The DNA here is from genome assembly GCF_046635365.1 of Acinetobacter sp. NIOH-H-8. Lineage (NCBI taxonomy): Bacteria > Pseudomonadati > Pseudomonadota > Gammaproteobacteria > Moraxellales > Moraxellaceae > Acinetobacter > Acinetobacter sp. NIOH-H-8. The sequence continues at coordinate 414 of NZ_JBHDVN010000223.1, read as the reverse complement.
TGGATTGGCCCCACCGGAAAACCAAATTTTACCAGGGCGGCGTCAATATGTTCGACGCGTTCGCCTTCAGTCAGCATCCGAATCGCCTCATTGATATATGGCGCAAGAATTCGGTTAACATAAAACCCGGCTTTATCACTGACGACTATCGGGGTTTTACCCTGTTTTTTCGCCAGCTTAACGGTCGTGGCGATGGTCTGCGCGGAAGTAGACGCGTGAGGAATGACCTCAACCAGCGGCATTTTTTCGACCGGGCTAAAAAAGTGCAATCCAATCACCTGTTCCGGTCTGGCCGCATTCGCCGCAATATCGCCAATCGGCAGGGAAGAAGTATTGGAGGCAAAAATGGTGTGAGTAGCGCAATTTTGCTCCACTTCCGCCACCATCTGTTGTTTTAACGGCAGATCTTCAAAC
>NZ_JBHDVN010000222.1:0-436 GCF_046635365.1 Acinetobacter sp. NIOH-H-8 | reverse complement strand
GGATAAGAGGATTGGGTGCCTTTCCCGGTGACGCTGAAAGCGGCAAAGAGGACGGCTTTTTTCATGGCGGCTTCCACATCCCCGCTCTGGACGTAGTAATGCGCGAAACAGCCGATAAAGGCATCGCCCGCGCCGCTGGTATCAACAGCGTTCACTCTAAACGCCGGAACATGGACTTCCTGGTCACGCGTCATCCACAGCGCGCCTGTCTCGCCCATGGTGACAATAATATTGTTCAGCCCTTTATCTACCAGCGAACGTGCCGCTGCGCGAATATGGTCATAGGTATCCACTGGCATACCGGTTAATATTTCCAGCTCGGTTTCATTAGGTACAAAGAAATCGCATTTACAGGCATAAGACATATCTAATTCCCGTAATGCTGGCGCAGGGTTTAATAACACTTCAATCCCGTGTTTCTTGCCAAATTCTATTG
>NZ_JBHDVN010000221.1:0-436 GCF_046635365.1 Acinetobacter sp. NIOH-H-8 | reverse complement strand
AAACTGGTGCGATCTTTCGTTTCCGGAGGTGCGCCATGTCCGCCGACCGCCACTATTCGCCCATCGACCGTTTCCTGCTGCAGGCCGACTCCGCCCTGCGCACCCTGCTGCCGTTCAGCGGCCAGCCGGCGCGACCGTCGCCGGCCATCGTGGAACCCGATGGCGAACTGAGCGAGGAAGACACCCGCCATATCGCCGGCCTGATGCGCATCAACCACACCGGCGAGGTCTGCGCCCAGGCGCTGTACCAGGGCCAGTCGCTGACCGCCAAGCTGCCCGAGGTCCGCGAGGCGATGGAGGAAGCCGCCGAGGAGGAGATCGACCACCTGGCCTGGTGCGAGCAACGCATCCGCCAGTTGGGCAGCCGTCCCAGCGTCCTCAATCCGATCTTCTACGGCCTGTCCTTCGGCGTCGGTGCCGCCGCCGGGCTGGTCAG
>NZ_JBHDVN010000220.1:0-437 GCF_046635365.1 Acinetobacter sp. NIOH-H-8 | reverse complement strand
CTATATTATCGGGCAGATTTTTGGCGATGACGAAGTGCGGGTTAACTGCGCGGCGGCGAATCTCAATATTGCGAACGGCGTGGCGCGACCGCAAATTTTTGCTTTTGATACAGAAAATGCGTTGATTAACGTGACCGGTACGGCGAGCTTCGCCTCTGAACAGCTCGATTTAACCATTGATCCGGAAAGTAAGGGGATTCGTATTATTACGCTGCGATCGCCGCTTTACGTGCGCGGGACATTTAAAAATCCGCAGGCGGGCGTCAAGCCCGGCCCGCTGATTGCGCGCGGCGCGGTTGCGGCAGCGCTGGCGACGTTGGTAACGCCCGCCGCCGCGCTATTAGCGCTCATTTCGCCCTCTGAGGGCGAAGCCAATCAGTGCCGGACGATTTTAACGCAGATGAAGCAGTAACGTGAAACGTCGCGCCGGATGACGC
>NZ_JBHDVN010000219.1:0-438 GCF_046635365.1 Acinetobacter sp. NIOH-H-8 | reverse complement strand
CGACCGAAGCACCCGTCGCTTTTACGGCTTCCGCAATTTCAACTGCTTTACCTTCACCTACAAAATACTTTGGGTGCGGCGCTTTACGGCTACCGGTAATCACCTGCAATGCTTCGACACCGGCGGAAGAGACCAGAGATTCAAACACCTGGAGGTCTTCCATATCTTTGTCTTGCGTAAAATAGATGTGTACCAGTACCGCCTGCTCACCAGCATCATAACGGTCAAACAAGCGTATAACCCTCTAAATAGATCAGCGGGGAACGCAGGATCGCTGGCTCCCCGTGTAAAAAAACAGCCCGAAACCTTATTCGGTTTCTTCGCTGTCCTGTTGCGCGGAAGTATTCTGCGCGCTGCTACCATGATGATAGTTACTGCTGGTACCGCCACCGGCGTTGTTACTGTGATGAGAAACCGGGCGAGACGGGACAACAGTAG
>NZ_JBHDVN010000218.1:0-438 GCF_046635365.1 Acinetobacter sp. NIOH-H-8 | reverse complement strand
AAACTGAATAATAAAACATTTATGCTAATGGATGCACCACCAGAAAAAGAAGATTGTGTGCCTTTTGTGACGATAGATGAATTTTTTGATGCGAATGGTGTTCGCGTGCCGCACATTGTGGCGAAGGATCTGGAAAATGGTCTATTACTGCTCGAAGATTTCGGCAATGTGATGCTGTCTGATCTGCTTAATGACGCCACTGTGGATGCTTATTATGAGCAGAGTTTCAAACAATTAGTTCAGTTGCAGTCTATTCAAGGTATAGGGCATTTCCCTGAGTATTCTTATGAAAAACTGATCTCGGAAATGGAATTGCTGACTGACTGGATGTTACCGGCTTTAAAAGTCATTCCGACCGCAGCGGAAAGTGCGCTGATTAAGCGTACCTTTGCTATTCTGGCGAATGCAGCATTAGCTCAACCTCAAGTGATTGTGCAC
>NZ_JBHDVN010000217.1:0-439 GCF_046635365.1 Acinetobacter sp. NIOH-H-8 | reverse complement strand
ATGACAAGGTGCTTTACCTTCAACTATTTGACAGAAAATGCAGGTCATTCCATTTCTCCGTTAACCGAGGGGGTTATCGATGCGTTAAGCGTTTAATACAACCCTAACACTTTCCACCATGCGAGGCCGACTGTCAAAAAGACCGCCTGGTTAAAGAGGCTGATAATAAATCCCGTTCGCCACCAGATGCCCGTCGGTACATAGCCGGCGCCAAAAAGAATGGGGCCGCGTGCGTGGGTATACTGTGTAAGAGAGCAGTACAGGCTGCTGGTAAACGCCAGCATGAGCGCCATCGGCGCCGCCGGTATATTCAGATGCAGGCCGACACCCAGAAACACCGCATACAGCGCGGCGATTTGCGCGTTGCCGCTGGCGAAAAAATAGTGGGTATAAAAATAGGCTGCGTTAAGCAGCAGCAGGATGATTATCCAACTGGTTC
>NZ_JBHDVN010000216.1:0-439 GCF_046635365.1 Acinetobacter sp. NIOH-H-8 | reverse complement strand
CAGGTATACCGATGCCGCCGTGGTTAAAAGGCTGGATGGCCTACGCGGCTTACCTGTATGACGATCGGGAGAATATCGTCGCCAGTGCGCAGTCGTCTATCGATTATGCCAAACAAAACATTGGCGATGGAATGCGTGCACTGGGGATTGATACCGATTTTGGCCGCAATCCCCACACCGTCAAAGGCGCTAATATTCAGCCGGATATTCCTGGAGCAGAACCTGTACAACATGCACAATCCGCAAAGCGCACTTTAGCCGACAGGAACAACAATCCGGGTAACATTCGCCCGGTGGGCGGTAACGGCTTCCGGTTCTTCGAGTCCGCCCTTCAGGGCTGGGAGGCGATGAAAAACCAGCTTATGCGCTACTTTACAGGGAAAACAACCGGGCGGGCATTACAGACCATTCAGGATATTGTCAGTACCTGGGCGCCGGC
>NZ_JBHDVN010000215.1:0-440 GCF_046635365.1 Acinetobacter sp. NIOH-H-8 | reverse complement strand
CTGAACGGCATTGGCCACCAGGTCGAAGTCGGCGATGGCGGCGAAGTCGTGGTCCTTGAAGCGCAGACGGTTCACTTTGGAGTCGGTGCAGGCACCCATGCCGATCACCACGTCACGCAGTTTCACGTCTTCACGCACGGCACCGCAGGAGCCCACGCGGATCAGGGTCTTCACGCCGTAGTCGGTGATCAGCTCTTTTGCGTAGATGGAGCAGGACGGGATGCCCATGCCGTGACCCATGACAGAGATGCGACGACCCTTGTAGGTGCCGGTGAAACCGAACATGTTGCGCACGTCGCACACCTGCTCGACGTTCTCCAGGAAGGTTTCGGCGATGTACTTGGCACGCAGGGGGTCGCCCGGCATCAGCACGGTATCAGCAAAGGCGCCATCTTTCGCATTGATATGAGGAGTTGCCATTCTCTTTATTCCTTCACACT
>NZ_JBHDVN010000214.1:0-440 GCF_046635365.1 Acinetobacter sp. NIOH-H-8 | reverse complement strand
GCCCCACGCCTGCCGGCGTGCCGGTTAGCACCACGTCCCCGGCTTTGAGCGTAAAATAGCGGCTCATATAGGCGATAAGGGGCACAATAGGATGAATCATATCCGCGGTCGACCCTTGCTGGCGAACCTCGCCATTAACGTTAAGTCCGATAACCGTATTTTGCGGATCGCCGCAGAAGGCCGCGACAGGGATGAAGCCTGAAATCGGACATGCGTTATCGAAACCTTTGGCTTTTTCCCAAGGCTGTCCGGCCTTTTTCATTTTCCCTTGAATATCGCGCAGGGTTAAATCAAGCGCCACGCCATAACCGGCTATCGCTTTACGTACATGATCTTCGGTCGCCTGGCGGAGCGTTGCGCCAATCAGCACGGCAAGCTCAACTTCATGATGAACAGCGCCCATATCCGCCGGAATCGCCAGCGGCTGGCGAATATCACAC
>NZ_JBHDVN010000213.1:0-440 GCF_046635365.1 Acinetobacter sp. NIOH-H-8 | reverse complement strand
ATACAATTCAGCGACGTTACCCAGTTGTACCAGCGCGGTTTCACCAGGTTTAATGCCCTGACGGCGTAAACTACACGCGAGGTTATCCGCCGCCTGATTCAGCTCCCGGTAACTCAACTGTCGCTCGCCGTCGATAACCGCGATGCTGTCACTCGCAGCGTGGCGAGTCAGAATGTCGGTCAGCGGCAAATCCTGCCAGTAGCCTTTTTCCCGATAGCGACGGGCAAACTCTTCCGGCCAGCGGGTGAATGGAATGCTCATCCTCGCTCCTTAATGCAATCCAAAAACGTTCAACATGGTAGAAAGTTTGACGCCTGTTTCGCGCCACTCACCCAACGGTGACGACGCAGGCACAATCCCCGCTCCGGCAAACAGACGCACCTGATTTTCCCGCAGCTTCGCGCAGCGGATGGTCACCACCCATTCGCCGTTACCTTCGC
>NZ_JBHDVN010000212.1:0-441 GCF_046635365.1 Acinetobacter sp. NIOH-H-8 | reverse complement strand
TTACAACTGATGCTTACGCCGGACGAGCGTGAAGCGCTGGGAACGCGCGTGCGCATTATTGAGGAGTTGCTGCGTGGCGAAATGAGCCAGCGCGAGTTGAAAACCGAGCTGGGGGCGGGCATCGCTACCATCACACGCGGGTCAAACAGCCTGAAATCCGCGCCGGTTGAACTGCGTCATTGGCTTGAGCAGATACTGCTGAAAAGCGCCTGATTTGCTCGTAGGCCGGATAAGACGAAGCGGCCATCCGGCAACATCGCCGCGAAATGCCTGATGGCGCTGTGCTTATCAGGCCTACAACATAGCGCAAATAATTATCGATACACCGCGTTATGAAACGGGCTGAGCGCCAGGATCACCGCCTGGTAGTAAACGCTGGAGCGCGTTAATTTTCCGGCGGTAAATACGCCAATGGCGCCCTCTTTGCGACCAATCCAGAAA
>NZ_JBHDVN010000211.1:0-441 GCF_046635365.1 Acinetobacter sp. NIOH-H-8 | reverse complement strand
GGAAAGCCCTGTGGATAAATCGGGAAGAATCTGTGAGAAACAGAAGATCTCTTGCTCAGTTTAGGCTATGATCCGCGGTCCTGATCGTTTCAAACGATCCTGGTCAGGCATGAACACGAAATCTTTCAGACTGCGTGAAGTCGCGATCGTTTGAAAGATCCGTGAAAACCGCAGACAGCGGTTAGTGCGTCACCCTTCATGCAGGGTCTTATCGACGTGCGCCAACAATCATTAATGTATCAGCCTTTGTCATTTATCGACTTTTGTTCGAGTGGAGTCCGCCGTGTCACTTTCGCTTTGGCAGCAGTGTCTTGCCCGATTGCAGGATGAGTTACCAGCCACAGAATTCAGTATGTGGATACGCCCGTTGCAGGCGGAACTGAGCGATAACACGCTGGCTTTGTATGCGCCAAACCGTTTTGTGCTCGATTGGGTAAGAGA
>NZ_JBHDVN010000210.1:0-441 GCF_046635365.1 Acinetobacter sp. NIOH-H-8 | reverse complement strand
AATATCAAGTGCCCGAAGCTTACCCTCGTAATCTTTTTTATCTTCAAAATACGCTTTAAGTGTTGATCTGATTTCATTGTTATAAAGATAGTTCTTGGAATAAGCAGAAAATGCACTTTCTTCACTTTCGATAAAGTACTCAACCGGCAATTCCGAGGTTATAAGCTCTTTGAAATTCTCAAAGGAATTTTCAACTGCAGAAACAATTTCTGATTTATACAACGATGCACCTTCACCATCGCTGCACTTATAGGTAATATATAATTTTTCAGAAGCAGCAGTAACTGCACAATAGGCAATAAACCGTTCCTCGTCAACAGTATTCTCGAATGGCGGACGCACCTCAATACCAAGGTTTGTAAGAAGAACTCTGTCAGCATCCGTAAGAACACCGCCACCCACATTCACAAGAGGGAATTCATCCTTATTAACACCAACAAG
>NZ_JBHDVN010000209.1:0-442 GCF_046635365.1 Acinetobacter sp. NIOH-H-8 | reverse complement strand
GATGGGGCACGTGCCCTCGATGTAGCGGTCGGGCAGCGTGCGGCCCGTGGACGGCGAGATCGCGCCCATGGTCGTCTGCTCGACCATGTACCCGTTCTTGTGGACCGTGCGGAACATCTCCTGCACGACGGCGTAGTGGTTGCGCGTCGTGGTCCGCGTGAAGAGGTCGTACGACAGGCCGAGCTGGTGCAGGTCCTCGACGATGACGCGGTTGTACCGGTCCGCGAGCTCCTGCGGGCTCACGCCCTCCTTGTCGGCCTGGACGAGGATCGGCGTGCCGTGCTCGTCGGTGCCCGAGACCATGAGGACGTCGTGACCCGCCATCCGCATGTGCCGGCTGAAGACGTCCGACGGGACACCGAAACCTGCGACGTGGCCGATGTGGCGCGGCCCGTTGGCATACGGCCACGCCACGGCCGAGAGGATGTGGGTCATGGTGCCC
>NZ_JBHDVN010000208.1:0-443 GCF_046635365.1 Acinetobacter sp. NIOH-H-8 | reverse complement strand
GTACCAGCGGCCATAAGAACACCGCTTCCAGGCCGCCAAACGCCAGCAGGTTGAGCCAAATGATCATCTCTGGCGGTTTCCACGCGGCCAGCAGCAACAGCGCGCCTAACAGTAATGTAATCGCTGCCGACATACGCTTCAGCCGGATCTCATTTTGCATCTGATCGGGACGCAGGTTGAGATAGAGATCTTTAATGATCGTCGCGGAACGTTGCAGCAGTTGGGCGTTAATTGTTGACATGATCGCCGCCATTGGCGCAGCAAGGAAGATCCCGGCGGCAAACGGCGGCAAAACTTTCACCATTAGCGTTGGGATCACCAGATCCGGCACCGTCAGATCCGGAAGCACCGCGCGACCCAGCGCGCCGGCAAGGTGCATCCCGAACATTAAAATCGCCACGACAATCGTACCGATAATAATGCCCCGGTGTACCGCTTTACTG
>NZ_JBHDVN010000207.1:0-443 GCF_046635365.1 Acinetobacter sp. NIOH-H-8 | reverse complement strand
CCGCCATTTCGTTCAACGTCAGTTGGTCGACAGTTTTACCGAAATAGACTTGTGCCGCAGCACCGACACCATAGGCGCGGTAACCGAGGTAAATCTTGTTCAGATAAAGCTCGAGGATCTCGTCTTTCGTTAGCAACTGTTCAATGCGAATCGCGAGGAAGACTTCCTTAATCTTGCGCATCAGCGTGCGTTCTGGACTGAGGAAGAAGTTTCTCGCCAGCTGCTGGGTAATGGTACTCGCCCCTTGTGACGCGTGACCGGAGAACAGCGCCACGCTTGCCGCACGGAAGATCCCCACCGGGTCAACGCCGTGATGCTCGTAGAAGCGGCTGTCTTCCGTCGCGATAAAGGCTTTCACCATCTCCGGCGGGATTTGATCCAACGTAACCGGAATACGACGTTTCTCACCGTATTGAGCAATCAGCTCGCCATCGGCGCTGTAA
>NZ_JBHDVN010000206.1:0-443 GCF_046635365.1 Acinetobacter sp. NIOH-H-8 | reverse complement strand
AATAAATATAATGTCTATTGGTAGAAAGAAATATGCTCTGGTTATTGTTGATGTGTACACCAGGTATACATGGGTTCATTTTCTAGCCAAGAAAGATGAAACTACTCAAATTCTGATTGAGCATGTAAAGCTGCTGGACAAAGGATCAAAGGACAAAGTCAAAGTTATAAGAAGTGATAATGGTACTGAGTTTAAGAATGCCACAATGAAAGAATTCTGCAAAGAAAGAGGTTTGAATCAAGAGTTTTTTGCTCCTGGTACACCACAACAAAATGGTGTAGTTGAAAGAAAGAACAGAACCTTGATAGAAGCTGCCAGAACAATGCTTGATGAAGCAAATTGCCAAATTATTTCTGGGCAAAAGCAGTTCAGACTGCTCGTTTCACTCAAAATGCCACTCTGATCAACAAACATGGAAAAACACCATATGAGATGGTAAAAGG
>NZ_JBHDVN010000205.1:0-444 GCF_046635365.1 Acinetobacter sp. NIOH-H-8 | reverse complement strand
TGTAGGTTGTTTGCTAGAAGTCGGACAAGGCATGTATGACATTGGCCATATTGATAGTATTTTTGCAGCAGAAGACCGCCGTGCTGCAGGAATGACCGCCCCTGCAGATGGACTGTATTTAATTCAGGCTTATTATCCCGAGCAGTTTGCATTACCGCAATTACCACTTGGCCCACATTGGCTTAACTTGCCAGAATAGAAAATGCCGGTCTCAGACCGGCATTTTTTTAACGCTGTTTACGTTTTCGGTACTCTACCGGCGTTTCATTGGTCCAGCGCTTAAAAGCCCGATAAAAGGTACTCGGTTCAGAAAAGCCTGTCAGATATACAATGCGTTCTACACTTTCACTGGTATTGGCAAGAAGCTTTTTTGCCAGTCGGCAACGGTAATCAGAGAGTATTTGCTGAAAACTGGTATTAGCTTCACTCAGTTGGGTGCGTAGG
>NZ_JBHDVN010000204.1:0-445 GCF_046635365.1 Acinetobacter sp. NIOH-H-8 | reverse complement strand
GGCAGGCACGGCCTCCCGCACCGCCTTGACGATGCGATAGACGTTCTCGGGCTCCTTGAGCATCACGGCGCCCCCCTTGCTCTTGTTGACCGTGGGGGCAGGGCAGCCGAAGATGAGATCGACCCCGGGAGAGCCGAGCTCGATGGCCCGGATGGCATTTTCTGCCAGCAACTCCGGATGCTGTCCCAGCAGATGCACCCGTACCGGGGTCCCTCCACGGCTCTTGCCATCCTGTTTCAGCTCGGGGCAGAGGCGATGGAAGACCTTGGCGGGCAGCAGTTGATCGACCACCCGGATGAATTCACTGCCGCAGAGGTCGTCATCATTGACGGCGGTGAGGACCTCCCGCATCAGGTGATCCAGCACCCCCTGCATGGGGGCCAAAATAACGCGCATAGCTGCTTCCGAAGACAAGGGGAGAAAAAAGAGCGCAGATTGTAGTGGC
>NZ_JBHDVN010000203.1:0-446 GCF_046635365.1 Acinetobacter sp. NIOH-H-8 | reverse complement strand
CATTATGGCCAGATCGATATCGACAGCCCGGCTGACCCGGAAACGCAACGCGGCACCCGTTTTCGCATCACCCTGCCGCGGCATGTCGAAGCGTCACACGCCGTAAGTTGAAGAGGCGACTGCCGTACCGGCCCGGCGCCGGTTCTGCCTCCAGACCGTCGAGAGAGTACTGATGTCACACATACTGATCGTCGAAGACGAAACCATCATCCGCTCAGCCCTGCGGCGCCTCCTCGAACGCAACCAGTACGAGGTCAGCGAAGCCGGCTCGGTGCAGGAAGCACAGGAGCGCTACAGCATCCCGGGTTTCGACCTCATCGTCAGCGACCTGCGACTGCCCGGCGCACCCGGCACCGAACTGATCAAACTGGCCGAAGGCACACCGGTGCTGATCATGACCAGCTACGCCAGCCTGCGCTCGGCGGTGGACTCCATGAAGATGGGCG
>NZ_JBHDVN010000202.1:0-446 GCF_046635365.1 Acinetobacter sp. NIOH-H-8 | reverse complement strand
CTCACCGCCTGCGACAATAAAGCGTGTCACGCCTTCCGCTGCTAACCGCGCCGCTAGTTGAGAAAACAGAGTTTCTACTGCCTGACTGGCTTTTTGTGCACCGTATTGCTGTTGAATTGCTGCCAATGCGTCAGTGCTGGCGGTGGCAAAAACCAGTGGAGCAAGTACACTTTCCTGGCCCAGAACCCACTCTGCCAGCTCGTGTGCATAAGCGGCCAGAGTTTCGGTTGAGAGGCAGCGTGCCACATCAACCTCACGGGCTGGTGCAATTTGACGGTAATGTGCCACCTGGCGGTTGGTCATTTGAGAGCATGAACCGGAGAGCACTACGCCTCGCCCAGCGAGCGGACGCCCTGCTTCGCGAGCCTGGTTTCCGTTTTCTTGAGCCCTGTGCCGGTCCAGGCCAATCGCCATACCTGAACCGCCCGTTACCAGTGGGGCATCGC
>NZ_JBHDVN010000201.1:0-446 GCF_046635365.1 Acinetobacter sp. NIOH-H-8 | reverse complement strand
GTACTATACTTAGCTGTATTTGGCACGGTTATTGGGTTCTCTGCTTATTTTTCTCTGGTCGGACGAATTGGCGCAGCCAAAGCAGCCTATAGCACGTTGCTCTTTCCTTTAGTTGCTTTAACAGTTTCTACTTTCTTTGAAGGATATGAGTGGACTTTAAATGCTGTATTTGGAATTTTACTCATCTTACTTGGTAACTACTTAATGTTTAGTAAGTTTGAAATTGGAAAGAAGTTATTTAGCAATCAAAAAAATTGTGAGAAGCAGGCATAAAAGCCTGCTTTTTTATAAATCATAATTAATTTTAGCAGCCCGTTTTTAGCATCAACTCAAAATCTTTTAAAGCCGCAGCTGCTGTGGCTAATGGCGCAGATGCCCCTCCACTGACAACAAATTCCCCCATTTCTTGCGTTAACACCCGAATACATTTATTAGAACCTTGCAGA
>NZ_JBHDVN010000200.1:0-447 GCF_046635365.1 Acinetobacter sp. NIOH-H-8 | reverse complement strand
CCGCTGGCATGGGCGCAATTCCGGCGAATATTCATTGGGGCGCACAGACGCTAACCGCAGGCGATGTGTTGCTGGTGAGCGGCACGCTCGGCGACCACGGGGCGACTATCCTTAACCTGCGTGAGCAGCTGGGGCTGGATGGCGAACTGGTCAGCGACTGCGCGGTGCTGACGCCGCTTATTCAGACGCTGCGTGACATTCCCGGCGTGAAAGCGCTGCGTGATGCCACCCGTGGTGGTGTAAATGCGGTGGTTCATGAGTTCGCGGCAGCCTGCGGTTGCGGTATTGAAATTTCTGAATCAGCGCTGCCGGTTAAACCTGCCGTGCGCGGCGTTTGCGAATTGCTGGGACTGGACGCCCTGAACTTTGCCAACGAAGGCAAACTGGTGATCGCCGTTGAACGCAACGCGGCAGAGCAAGTGCTGGCTGCGTTACATTCCCATCCAC
>NZ_JBHDVN010000199.1:0-447 GCF_046635365.1 Acinetobacter sp. NIOH-H-8 | reverse complement strand
ATATTACAGTTAATAGGGTTTAGTGAACGTAGTTAAAAATAAAAGGCATCACGGTGGTGAATAATGCCGCTTTCGGCCAGGCCGGATTAATCGCCGTCAATTCAGCGCGAGCAGATTCATATTGCGCAACCTCCCCGAGTCCCGCGGACGCCAGCATCGCCACCATCAGGCATTTTTCTTTATGCTGCTGTTGTAAATCGCCATACAGCGACAACAGGTCAGGTTGTGAAACAGCAAAGAAATCCGCCTCAATACTGGTTTTCGCCATCTCTTGCGCCCACTGTTTCATTTCACTAAACAGTTGCTGTGCGGTTTGCTGTTCACCCAGCAGTCGCAGCGCCATTCCTTGCCAGAAGAGATAATCAACCGGCTGATCGTTGTAATAACTGTGGATGTTAATGGTGCGATCGCCGGTCGCCGCCAGACGTAAACAACGCATCGCTTCAG
>NZ_JBHDVN010000198.1:0-448 GCF_046635365.1 Acinetobacter sp. NIOH-H-8 | reverse complement strand
CCCAACAAACGGCGCACCGCGTCGTAAACGCCCAGCGATAGTTGTTCGATGAGCTGCCCGCTCTGCTTCACGCTGGCGTTATCTGCCGCCAGCCGCTGAACAATGCCCGCCTGAGTACGAATAGCAGTGATGGTCTGACCGATATCATCATGCAGCTCACGCGCCACATCACGACGCACGCTCTCTTCGGTTTCCAGCAACCGTTCAGCCAGATGCTGATTGCGCGCCAGTTCCTTTTGCAGCGACTGGTTAAGTTCACGCAACCGCTGGATGCCAGCGCCCAGTAACAACCCTGTCAGACTTTGCACCAGCAACGAGAGCAATAAATCCACCGGATGATCGCGCCAGGTTTGACTGGCGATCAGCGCGATGGCGTTCATCAACGTCGCGATCAGCGCCCCTTGCCAACCGTAGTGCCAGGCCAGCGCGATAATCGGCAGCGCCAGGC
>NZ_JBHDVN010000197.1:0-448 GCF_046635365.1 Acinetobacter sp. NIOH-H-8 | reverse complement strand
GGATAAGGAAGGCTTCGGCGCCTGCACCAACATCGGCTCCTGCGCCGCTGAGTGTCCGGTGGGCATTTCGCTGGAAAACATTGCCATCCTGAACCGCGAATTCCTGGCCGCCAAGGCTACCTCGAATAACCTGGCCTAGGGTTTCGTGGTTTATCAGAACTGAAAAAGCGAACCGGCCTGCCGGTTCGCTTTTTTGTTTGTGCTCCGCTCAGAATTGAAAATCAAGAAAGCTGACAGCCGTACCTCGCCCGGTCAACTCTTCATTTTTAATTCATCATTCTTAACTCTCCTGATGATAACCATCATAGCCGGCACCAACCGCCCGCACTCCCGCGCCCGCCGCATCAGCGACCTGTACGCGGCGCAGCTGCGCGAAGTCGGGGCCGAGGCGCAGATACTGGACCTGGCCGCGCTGCCCACCGACTTCACCGCCACCGCCCTCTACGAC
>NZ_JBHDVN010000196.1:0-449 GCF_046635365.1 Acinetobacter sp. NIOH-H-8 | reverse complement strand
TTCTTAACCGATATAGCCGGAGCGCCACCGTACCGCGTGGCTTCATTATTAAGCCACAAACACTCCCGTTGCGAAGTGATTTCTGGTGTCACGTTACCGTTAATTGAACAGATGATGGCTTGCCGTGAAACCATGACCAGTTCAGAGTTTCGCGAGCGTATTGTCGAACTGGGTGGGCCGGAGGTGAGTAGTCTTTGTCACCAACAACAAAAAAATCCGCCTTTCGTCCTCACACATAATTTGTATGAGTATTAACACACGATTCTTATAGCGCTTTTGCTACAATAAAAGCGTTGTTTCACCCTCGGTTATTTTTTAATGTACAAACAAGCTGTTATTCTCCTGCTGATGCTGTTTACCGCAAGTGTCAGTGCCGCGTTACCTGCCCGTTATATGCAAACCATCGAAAATGCTGCGATCTGGGCGCAAATTGGCGACAAGATGGTGAC
>NZ_JBHDVN010000195.1:0-450 GCF_046635365.1 Acinetobacter sp. NIOH-H-8 | reverse complement strand
AACTTTATTTCTTATATTGAGATTTAACGATTTAACCATAACCAAAATAGATAATCCTATTTCTATCATCCAGGCTGGAGAATGTTGAACAATGGCCAATATCGAAATTCGCCAGGAATCGCCATCGGCGTTTTATATAAAAGTACATGAAACCGATAATGTCGCAATTATTGTTAATGACCACGGCCTTAAAGCCGGAACACGTTTTCCGGATGGCCTGGAACTGACTGAACATATTCCGCAAGGCCATAAAGTCGCTCTGACGGATATCCCCGCTCACGGCGAAATCATCCGTTATGGCGAAGTCATCGGTTATGCGGTACGCGACATCCCGCGCGGAAGCTGGATCGACGAGTCGCTGGTTGAACTGCCAAAAGCGCCGCCGCTGAATACGCTACCGCTGGCGACCAAAGTACCGGAACCGCTGCCGCCGCTGGAAGGCTACACGTT
>NZ_JBHDVN010000194.1:0-450 GCF_046635365.1 Acinetobacter sp. NIOH-H-8 | reverse complement strand
GATAAACAGCAATCCCATATTGAGCTCACGCTGGAGTTCCCGCAGTAGAGATAAGATCTGCGCCTGTACGGAGACGTCGAGGGCGGTGGTCGGCTCATCGGCGATCAGTAATTCCGGCCGTGTTAACAGCGCCATGGCTATCATGACGCGCTGGCGTTCGCCGCCGGAAAGCTGATGCGGATAATCGCGCAGACGCTGGCTCGCCTGGCGGATACCGACCCGATCCAGACAACCGATCATCTCCGCCCTTGCCGCCTCCCGACGCATTCCCCGATGGAGCGACAGCACTTCATAGAGCTGTTTTTCCAGCGTATGCAGTGGGTTAAGTGAAACCATCGGTTCCTGAAAAATCATGGCGATTTTATTGCCGCGTACGCCGCGTAGCGTCTGCTCGCTGGCATGAAGCAATGATTCGCCGTGAAAGCGAATATCGCCGGAGAGGTAGACGGC
>NZ_JBHDVN010000193.1:0-450 GCF_046635365.1 Acinetobacter sp. NIOH-H-8 | reverse complement strand
CGTCAAGGCCGTGGACGGTCATAAAGGTGGTGTTGGTCAGCCCCATCTTTTTGGCGTAGCCGTTCATCAGGCTAACGAAAGCGTCCTGGCTGCCCGCTACGTAGTCAGCAATCGCAATGCTGGCGTCGTTACCGGACTGAATGATGACCCCTTTGTTCAGATCTTCTACGGAAACCTGCATGCCAGGCTTGAGGAACATCACCGATGAGCCGCGCAGCGCCGGGTTGCCGGTCGCCCAGGCATCGCGCCCAACGGTCACCATATCGGTCAGTTTGATTTTTCCCGCTTTTATTGCCTGCCCTACCACGTAGCTGGTCATGATCTTCGTCAGACTGGCCGGGTCGAGTTTTTCATCGGCATTGCCTTCGCTGAGCACCTTCCCGCTGGCATAGTCCATCAGGATCCAGGCGCGAGCGTCAATTGAAGGGGCGTCGGGGAGTTGTTCCGCAG
>NZ_JBHDVN010000192.1:0-451 GCF_046635365.1 Acinetobacter sp. NIOH-H-8 | reverse complement strand
GGCCCAGGCGCAGCTGGCGCTTTCAAAAGTCCAGTATCCCGCCCAGCGTGACGAAGCCAAAGCGCAGGTGCTGAAAGCGCAGGCCGATCTGGCGAACGCGCAGGCGGAGTACCGTCGTCAGCGCGGCGTCGACCCGCGTGCGACCACCCAGCAAAGTAGTGATGCCGCGAGCGCTCAACTCCGCAGCGCGCAGGCAGGGCTGGCCAGCGCTCAGGCGCAGCTGGAAGTGGCAGAGCAGGTACAGCTGCAAATCCGCCAGCAGGAAACCAACGTTGAAGCGCGCGAGCGTCAGGTCGATCAGGCTAAAGCGCAGCTGGAAACGGCCAACCTTACTCTCTCCTATACCGAAGTTCGCGCCCCGTTCGACGGCGTTGTTACCAAACGCAACGTGCAGCCCGGCACGCTGGTGCAGGCGGGAACGGCGCTGTTCTCGCTGGTTTCCCCTAACGTG
>NZ_JBHDVN010000191.1:0-451 GCF_046635365.1 Acinetobacter sp. NIOH-H-8 | reverse complement strand
GTGTACACCCACTTTAAAAAGATGCCTTGAACGACTATTTTGACCGTTCAACTGCTAAAGGTGGCCATACACCACATCTGCTTCGTGAAGCGCTGCAATGGCATATTAACTTTGAAGAAAATGGACATATGCTGGCTGTTGAGCCTGCAGTAAAAACTGCTTAATATCAGTTTGTTAAAAAACGCCCATCTGGGCGTTTTTTAATGTGTGAATTATTGCAATAGCAAGAACTGGATTAATTTATACGAAGACGGGGTATAGTGGTAACTGGCTGACTAAAGTCTATGTCTCTAAGGGCCTGAGTCTCTAGTGTACCTAGCGAAAACTTACCCAAATCCCACTGAATCTGTCCTGATTCATTACGAAATGGCTGTAACATGATCTCCAGCCCACGCATCGGGTTATCTGACTGTAAACCTGCTGCTATTGCCAGTAAATGCTGTTGTAAGGC
>NZ_JBHDVN010000190.1:0-451 GCF_046635365.1 Acinetobacter sp. NIOH-H-8 | reverse complement strand
ATATGTGACCCAGTGATGTTCGCATGCGATATTCAGCACATCCTGAGTTAATTTTTCCAGCAGCGAAAAACGGCCATTCTCAAGATGGCTGATTATACGCTTGGTAATGGTGCGGTAGTTCAGCGCATCATTGATGTCCTCGCTGTCGCGTGCTTTATCGGCAGGGTAGTGAATGGCTACATTCACTACCACGTCCTGGCGGTTGGCGATCTCTTCCTCTTTAATACCAATAAAAGTCCGCAGGCGCAGGTTCTTAATACGAATAATGGCGTCTGGTTGAGACATTGCAGGCTTCCTCCGTGGTGTAAGTCCTGCAATCATACAACAAAGCGCGACGGGCGAGCAGGGGGTTAATAAAGCTGAATTTTTAACATCGCTTCCGCCGTTGCCGGCCGCTGCTTAATGCGCTCATACCAGTTGTGCACCGCCGGATAGTTCGCCAGATCGATAC
>NZ_JBHDVN010000189.1:0-451 GCF_046635365.1 Acinetobacter sp. NIOH-H-8 | reverse complement strand
CCGCAACATCGCCTTTCAGGGTGCCTTCTTCGACACGTACCGCCGACTGCGTCGTACCTCTGGCGGTCAGTTCCAGCGTAACCGCCCCCGTTTTAGTCAATGTGCTACCCTCATCTTGATGATGCCCGCTGCTGTCAGCCATCAGTCCGCCCCACTGCGTGTCTACCCCCGCATCAACTGCCACTTCACCGTCGGCGCGCATTTCAATATCACGCCCATGCTCAGTCGTTGTAGAGCGAGTATCGACATTGGCAGTAATCTCCATCACTCTTTCTTGTTGATTATCGGTAAAGATAACCTGGCGGTTGTAATGGGTATCTCCAAGCTGCGAGTTGTCGCTCACCACCAGCGTACCGGAAGCGATTTGCGTGGTGCCCAGGTAACTATTATTGTTTGCCAGGCTAACCAGCCCGTCGCCGCCGATATGCAAATTGTCGCCCCCTGCGAGATC
>NZ_JBHDVN010000188.1:0-452 GCF_046635365.1 Acinetobacter sp. NIOH-H-8 | reverse complement strand
GGACGGCAAAATTACTCAGCCTGCAGCCGGTGGAAGAAATCTGGGGCGTGGGGAACCGGATAGCGAAAAAGCTGCACGTTATGGGGATCACCACCGCCCTGCAGCTGTCGCTGACGAACCCCGCGTTTATCCGCAAAAACTTCAACGTAGTGCTGGAGCGCACGGTACGTGAGCTGAACGGCGAGAGTTGCATTTCACTGGAGGAAGCGCCGCCGCCGAAACAGCAGATTGTCTGCAGTCGCAGCTTCGGGCAGCGGATCACCACCTATGAAGAAATGCGCCAGGCCGTCTGCCAGTACGCCGAGCGCGCAGCAGAAAAGTTGCGAGGTGAGCGGCAGTACTGCCGGCATATCAGCATCTTCATCAAAACCTCCCCTTTTGCGGTTAATGAACCGTACTACGGTAACGTGGCCACTGAGAAACTGAACACCCCTACCCGTGACACCCGGGAC
>NZ_JBHDVN010000187.1:0-453 GCF_046635365.1 Acinetobacter sp. NIOH-H-8 | reverse complement strand
CCTTTATCTTCATCTTCGACGTCCTGCTCCCAGTCGAACACCTCGACATCACGCAGCAGGGGTTTGATGTAGCCGTTGAGCTGAGCATTTTTGGCTTGAGCTTCGACCACCAGGTCGCCGTTGCCGCGCTTGAAGTCGAAGCGGCCGTAGGCGCGGGCGAAGTCGTTGAAGCGCGTCAGGTCGATGTCCTGCGCACGCAGGCGCAGCTCGAAATCTTCGAACTGCTCGAATGGATCGAAGGTTGCCTCGGCCTCCAGTGGCGCGTGCTCCAGCAACAGCGCGCGACCTTCGAAGTGCGCGACCCGGTCGCCCGGTTCGTCACCGACATTGGTGAGGTTGTAGAGGCTGGCGTTGACCTGGTCTGCGCTCAGTTCCACCTTGGGATCGGTGGTGAAGTTGTGAAAGCTGATGCGGCCGTCTATCACCCGCAGTTCGTTGAGCGTGATCGGTAGC
>NZ_JBHDVN010000186.1:0-453 GCF_046635365.1 Acinetobacter sp. NIOH-H-8 | reverse complement strand
CCACAGGAAAGAGGCGCTAATTGTCCCGAGTGCAAACCAGCGTTTTGGTTCCACATCAAGTTGCCCGCCAAGGCTGCCCAGTACAACAAAAGTATCCAGGTAAACATGCGGATTCAGCCACGTCACTGCCAACATGGTGGCGATAATTTTCCATCTGCCTTGCTTCATGACTTCGGCGCTGGCTAACTCAATATTACTGCTCATTGCTGTTTTAAAAGCGCCAAAACCATACCACAGCAAGAAGGCTACGCCGCCCCAGGTGACCAGCGCCAGCAACCACGGCGACTGCATAAATAACGAGCTGCCACCAAAAATCCCGGCGCAAATCAGGACCAAATCGCTGATAGCACAAAGTAAGGCAATCATAATGTGGTACTGACGACGTATGCCCTGATTCATCACAAAAGCATTTTGTGGACCGAGCGGTAGGATCATAGCCGCCCCAAGTGCAAG
>NZ_JBHDVN010000185.1:0-454 GCF_046635365.1 Acinetobacter sp. NIOH-H-8 | reverse complement strand
CCAGGATGCCAACCACCGCGGAGATCGCTCCCGCGAGGAATACGGAAGGATAGCCGTATGACGTGGCCAGCATGCCCGCCAGCGGGCCGGTAACGCCGTAGGAGATATCCTGAAACGCGGCGTAGCCGCCGAGCGCCGTACCGCGTACCTGTGCAGGTACGCGTTTCACAACCTCCACGCCCAGCGCCGAGAAAATCAGTGAACACCCTGCCCCGGTGAGCGCCGCGCCTACCAGCGCTATCCAGGCCGTCGGCGCCAGCCACAAGAGCAGCAACCCTGCCGTCTCAACCAGCAATGAGACAACGGCGACCTTCACGCCGCCAAAGCGATCCGGCATCCAACCGAACAATATGCGCATCAGTACAAACGCACCGCCAAACGCGGTCAGGGTGAATCCCGCCATCGTCCAGCCATTGCTGACAAAATAAAGTGAAATAAACGTACCGATGACGGC
>NZ_JBHDVN010000184.1:0-456 GCF_046635365.1 Acinetobacter sp. NIOH-H-8 | reverse complement strand
GCAATGGGTCCCCTTCCAATGCTTGCAGTTGCTTTAATCGGTTTCAGTTTAGCAGCAATGGCTTACCAACGTAGCACGCAAACAGCACCAAGCTATGGGGGTCAACAACGTCAACAGTCAAATGTAGATGACGAGGGGGAAATAGAAGATGACGAACTCTAAAACGAAACATTCAAAAGAACCTTTAGCCTTTAACACTCCATTTGAAGATCCAACATTAACAGGAAGTCCCCCTAAAGAACCATATCAACTCACGAAGAAAGACTTTCGTCAAATCAACTTACGTAGCTTACTGTTCTTCCAATGGGGTTGGAACTACGAGCGTATGCAAGGCTCTGGTTACTTATTTACGATTTTACCGCAATTACGTAAAATTTATGGTGATAACTCACCTGAATTAAAAGAAATGATGCGTACACATGCGCAATTCTTCAATACAAGTAACTACTTTAATAC
>NZ_JBHDVN010000183.1:0-456 GCF_046635365.1 Acinetobacter sp. NIOH-H-8 | reverse complement strand
CGGCAGCCGTCTACTGTGAGCAACAGGGCGGTACGCTGATGCCGGTGCAGACCCCACAAGGCGTGCTTTCCGATTGCAAATTGCCCAATGGCGAAATCATTGATGAGTGGGCATTATGGCGCAGAGAGCACCCTGATACGAAAAAGTGACAACCTGCGGTCCGACGGGATATGATTAAGAACAATCTGATAATGAGTTTCATGCGGCGCAAGAAAATATGTTTCAGTTAAAGCCGGGCGCGTTGGCAATAGTTATTGGCGCTAAGACACCCGCCGGACGGCGGAATAGTGGTAAATCGGTTGAGCTATTTTGCCTGTGCCAACCCGGAGATGAATTCATTAATCCGGTAAATGGACACGTCACCTTACTGCCGAAAGAAGCGCCTCGGGCGCTGTGGCTGGTTACGGGCGACGTAGCCTCCGCCGATGGTCAGCACGGTTTTGCCTGGGTGCGAGC
>NZ_JBHDVN010000182.1:0-456 GCF_046635365.1 Acinetobacter sp. NIOH-H-8 | reverse complement strand
GGATTGGCGCCTGGCCTGACGCCCAGCGTGTGGCGTTTTATCTGGCTGGACGCGCGCCGTATACGCCAGTCGATACCGCAACGGTGCTTGCGTTACTCTCGCGCTATGGCTATGAAGTCAAAGCCGATATGACGGCGCGCGAGCAACAGCGGGTGATTATGGCGTTCCAGATGCACTTCCGTCCGGCGCAATGGAACGGTATCGCAGATGCCGAAACGCAGGCGATTGCCGAAGCATTACTGGAGAAGTACGGCCAGGATTAACGCGGTAAATTTCCGTGATCGCGCAGCCAGGCGGCGGTGCGCTCAATGCCTTCGTCCAGCGTGACGATGGGCTGGTAGCCCAGCTCGTCCTGCGCGCGAGTCGTATCGAGCGTAAAATCAAAATTCAGTTTTGACACGCCGTAATGCGTTAGCGGGGGCTCTTTGGCGGATTTTTTGCCGAAGCGCTCCATAC
>NZ_JBHDVN010000180.1:0-456 GCF_046635365.1 Acinetobacter sp. NIOH-H-8 | reverse complement strand
CGTCAGCACTCTGTGACTGACCATTCTGCTGAGGCTGCGGTTGCACCTGAGCGTTCTGCTGTGGTGCACTCCCCAGCATCTGCATGGTGCCCGTGGTTTTAACAAGGATTTCGGTGACGTAACGGGTAATACCGTTATCTTCCCAGCTACGGGTGCGAAGCTGGCCTTCAATGTAGACCTGCGCCCCCTTACGCAGATATTCACCTGCCACTTCCGCGAGCTTGCCGAACAGCACCACGCGGTGCCATTCCGTCTGCTCCTTCATTTCCCCCGTCTGTTTGTCGCGCCAGGTTTCTGACGTGGCCACCTGCAGGTTTGCCACTGCGCCCCCGTTGGGGATGTAACGGACTTCCGGATCTTTTCCCAGACGACCGACAAGAATGACCTTGTTAATGCCACGAACTGCCATGATGTGTCTCCTTCTGTTGATGTTTTCAGCCCCCATCATCTGTTGAG
>NZ_JBHDVN010000179.1:0-456 GCF_046635365.1 Acinetobacter sp. NIOH-H-8 | reverse complement strand
CTCATGAAATACGGTATTCTGATGGGACAAAACCTGAATCCTGGTCGTTAAAGTGTTTGTTTGCACTCATATTTTAACTGTTAGGACTCAGGTTTTTTTATTTAAAGCAAACTATGGGACAGCAGTGTACGGATATGCCGTTTCAGATAAGCAAAATGTGCCTGTTGATGTGACTGTTCCAGACCACGTTTTAGCAAACTCAGCCAGCGTTGACGCAGGGAGGCAGAGCTGAATTTCTGCTTGTTCATGCCATGAATATAAATAATTTTCATCGACACACCACGCTGGCTGCCTAGAACATTTTCAGTATAAATAAAAAAGAGCAGCCGAAGCCATTGCTGTCCCACAATTTTTCACAAGAGGAAGCTCAAATGAGCTTCCTCTTGTTTTATGGGTATTTTATCGGGTGAAAATAAAGCTTTTAAAGTTCTTCTTTCAAACAAATTCACTTGAATT
>NZ_JBHDVN010000178.1:0-457 GCF_046635365.1 Acinetobacter sp. NIOH-H-8 | reverse complement strand
GTAGAGGCCTGCTGATCGACTTCTTTGATCAGCCCGCGTTCAATGAGTTGACGCGTAATTTTCGTTACGCTGGCGGGAGCAAGCTGGCTTTGCTCGGCAATTTGTATGCGCGAGATAGGACCATGCTGGTCAATCAGGCGGTAAACGGCCGCGCTGTTAAGCTGTTTTACGAGATCAACGTTACCTATCTGAGCTTGTCCGCCTGGTGTCATACTTTCTCTTATTGAGTTACGACCTCGTTACCGTTAACGATGGTCCTGGTGATTTTAAAATCAGGTGTGAATGCAGTCAGGTTGGCTACTTTACCTGCGGCGAGCGTGCCGAGACGTTTCTCAACGCCAATCGCACGTGCCGGATAGAGCGTCGCCATACGCAGCACTTCATCCAGTGCGATACCACAATGTTCGACCAGATTACGCACGCCTTCAATCATGGTTAAGGATGAACCGCTTAACGT
>NZ_JBHDVN010000177.1:0-458 GCF_046635365.1 Acinetobacter sp. NIOH-H-8 | reverse complement strand
GCTTGATGGCGATCCAGGTGGTGCCCCAGATGAGCACGGTGAGCAGGTACAGCGAAAGATTCATGGCGACTCCGCAACGACAGGATGCCGTCAGTCTGCGGTCGAGGCCGGGCGCGACCATTGTCCATTCTTGCGCTTTTCATCCGCCGCCTCTCGCGGCAGCGTCCGGGCGCGGGTAGCATGGCCGGCATGCACCAACCCAGTGATTTCCAGGTATTCCGCACCCTCGACCGGACCTCCAATGCGCGCCTGCTGCGCAGCAGCACGCTCAGCGACGGCCTGGCGCTCGCCCATTGGTACCGCGACGAAGCGGAGATCCTCGGCTACAGCGACCCCGGCCATCACACCCTGTCGCTCTACCTGCAGGGCGGCTGGCAGACCTTCCGCCGCGATCGTCCCGGGCTCTATGGCGGCCCCGACCGCTTTTGCGTGATGCCGGCCGAACACCACTCCGACTG
>NZ_JBHDVN010000176.1:0-459 GCF_046635365.1 Acinetobacter sp. NIOH-H-8 | reverse complement strand
GGACGTTGATCCAGTAAATCCAACTCACTGGTTTCGTTGGTTAAAAGCGACCTGGACATGAAAAAAAACACTCCTTTTCAGGAGCCTGTCGTTAACTTTTCAGGGCAGGCTCATTAATGATGCGGGTAACTAAATTAATACAGCGGAGGTTCCGCTTTCCAGCACTAATTATATACGGCCTGTAATAAAAATACCGCCGCCTGGTCAGGCGGCGGTTCTTAATGCTTATTTTTTAGCAGAGTCTGCGGCTTTCGCATCAGCTTCCGGCTTTGCATCAGCCTTCGGCGCTGGTTTCACATCCAGCAGCTCTACGTCAAACACCAGGGTAGAATTCGGTGGGATCCCCGGAACACCCGCTTTGCCGTAAGCCAGTTCTGGTGGAATAACCAGTTTGATCTTACCGCCTTTCTTGATGTTCTTCAGACCTTCTGTCCAACCCGGAATAACACCGTCCAGACG
>NZ_JBHDVN010000175.1:0-460 GCF_046635365.1 Acinetobacter sp. NIOH-H-8 | reverse complement strand
CGCAACATCCGCATCGGCCTGTTCAACCTGATCCGCAAGAGCCCCGAAGTGTCCGTCGGGGCCATCAAGGTCCAGAAGTACAGTGCCTTCCTGCGCGAGATCGTCGTGCCCACCAACTTCAACATCGTGTCGGTCAAGCCCCTGCGCGGCTCGGGCCTGGTGGTGTGCGACCCCACGCTGGTGTTCGCCGTGATCGACTCGCTCTTTGGCGGCAACGGACAGTTCCACACCCGCATCGAGGGCCGCGACTTCTCACCCACCGAGCAACGCATCATCAACCGCCTGGTCGACGTCATCCGCGAGGAGTACAAGAAGGCCTGGCAGGGCATCGACCCGCTGGATCTCGAATACCAGCGCTCGGAGATGCAGCCCCAATTCGCCAACGTCGCCACGCCCAGCGAGATCGTCGTCACCACCTCGTTCACACTGGAGATCGGCGACACCACCGGCACGGTGCACT
>NZ_JBHDVN010000174.1:0-460 GCF_046635365.1 Acinetobacter sp. NIOH-H-8 | reverse complement strand
CTATTATCACTTTGCTCTTTTTCATATAAGGCAGATGTTCTTCCCATATCTCATAAGTACCGTATATTGCTACAGGCACTATAGGTACCTTGCCCTTTTCTGCAATCTTTAGAGATCCTTCTTTAAACTCTTTTACATCGGTGACATCGGGATTCATATTTCTGCCGCCTTCCGGACAAATCCACACTGAAACACCTGACTTTACTTGATCAATACCCTTTAATATAGTTTTCAGCCCCTGCTTGATATCCTTTCTGTTTAAAAACAGACAATTCAACAAATCCATCCACTGTTTAAGCAGCGGCGCATGAATCATTTCATATTTTGACACAAATCCACGCGGTTTCTTTGTATATCCATAGCCTGTAAGAATATCAAAATAGCTTCTGTGATTACTTACAAACAGTACCCCTCCGTTTTCGGGTATATTTTCACTTCCCCTGACCTCTACTTTTGAACC
>NZ_JBHDVN010000173.1:0-460 GCF_046635365.1 Acinetobacter sp. NIOH-H-8 | reverse complement strand
TTGCCAGACAAACGGACGAAAACCGACGCCCTGCACTTTGCCACGAATACGCAGTTGGACACCGCAAGATGTGTTTTTTGCCATTGAGTTATTCCCGCCATCATGAATTGCGTAACCCGCCCTGCCGGACACGACAGCGTCGCATCCGGCAGTCACAGGTCGGCGATACTGCCCGCTTCGTATTCTACGAATATTTCCGGGAATTCCTTTGATACCAGAACAGTTCTGTAAGATTTTTAGAACATCAGCGCCGTGCGGCGGCGTTTTTCTGCGCTCAGTTGTTCAAGTTTATTACGATCGACACAAATCAGCGCATGAGTCGGGCAAGCCGCCATACACGCCGGGCCGTCTTCACGATGGTTGCACAGGTCACATTTATTGGCTTCAGCTTTGTCAGCCCGTACATTCAGCCCCGCGCCGCTGTTGCGGATCACCGGACGTACCACCACTTCCATCGCGC
>NZ_JBHDVN010000172.1:0-460 GCF_046635365.1 Acinetobacter sp. NIOH-H-8 | reverse complement strand
CACGCGTTTCGCTACCCACGACATTATCGCCTTCTTTCACCGCGCCAATACGACTGATATCAAGACGAACGGAGGCGTAGAATTTCAGCGCGTTTCCGCCGGTGGTGGTTTCCGGGTTACCAAAAATCACGCCAATTTTCATACGGATCTGGTTGATGAAGATCAGCAGCGTATTGGACTGTTTCAGGTTCCCCGCCAGCTTACGCATCGCCTGGCTCATCATACGCGCCGCGAGGCCCATGTGAGAGTCGCCGATTTCGCCTTCGATTTCCGCTTTCGGCGTTAGCGCCGCTACGGAGTCGACCACAATGACGTCCACCGCGCCTGAACGCGCCAGCGCGTCACAGATTTCCAGCGCCTGCTCGCCGGTATCCGGCTGAGAACAGAGCAGGTTATCGATATCGACGCCCAGCTTGCGTGCGTAAACAGGGTCAAGCGCGTGTTCCGCATCGATAAACGC
>NZ_JBHDVN010000171.1:0-462 GCF_046635365.1 Acinetobacter sp. NIOH-H-8 | reverse complement strand
GAAGATTACTTTGCCTAACATAACATAACTTTGCATCAGATAATTCGCAATGACCCTTATAAATAAAAGGTTTTTGGGGTAAAATGCTCGCATAAATGACGGATCCCTGCTCTTGATGCCGCCTCACCATTGCTGTTTGTACGTGTTCGCGTATGACCAGCGATGCTGCACGAGAGTGGAACAAGGACTCACATTTACATTTATACAAACACGCGCATGTCATAAATAGAAAAGAGTGAGTAACTTAATAGATATGAGATCCCTGAAGATATATTCTGTGATCTACTTCAGGCATTATAACGGAACAATGTGAGTCGCTTTTTTAGTGCAACTCATATGCATTTTTACTTTCGTCCGGGTTCCGGATGAAACTGCCAGGGAGGCACATTACAAATGGAATTGCTTGTTTGTGTGTGCACAGCATTAACCAGCTCAGTATGAGCCGCCAGTAAGTGATAATAT
>NZ_JBHDVN010000170.1:0-462 GCF_046635365.1 Acinetobacter sp. NIOH-H-8 | reverse complement strand
CGGTAATCGCGCAGGCCGTATTTCTGCTCATAGGTGTAATCCGCGTGTCCCGGGCGAAAAACATCTTTAATCGCGCTGTAGTCCTGCGAGCGCTGATCGGTGTTTTCAATCAGCAGGCCAATACTGGTGCCGGTCGTCACGCCATCAAACACGCCGGAGAGAATTTTTACCTGGTCCGGTTCGCGGCGCTGAGTAGTATAGCGCGAGGTGCCAGGGCGGCGTCTGTCGAGATCGTGCTGCAGATCGGCCTCCGTCAACGGGATGCCGGGCGGCACGCCATCGACGATACCCCCAAGCGCCAGCCCGTGTGATTCGCCGAAAGTGGTTACGCGAAAGAGTTGTCCAATTGTGTTTCCTGCCATCACGGCTCCGTTATCGTTGTTGTCGTTTGCGTGTTTTAATCTTTATAAATATTGAAATGTTCACGGGCCGCGAGCAACTGCGCTTTGGTCAACATAAAGA
>NZ_JBHDVN010000169.1:0-462 GCF_046635365.1 Acinetobacter sp. NIOH-H-8 | reverse complement strand
AACAACAGCCAGGATAAACGCAATAAATCCGTCTCCCAGCTGCGGTGACGGAATATAAAGCCCACGATTGCTCAAAAAGGCCAGATCAAACGCGCTCACAGCCTGGCGTGGTCCGGGCAAATTGCGCAACACGGCAAAGTACCAGAAGAAGATTTGCAGCAGCGGGGGAATATTACGGAAGATCTCAATATAAATTGTGGAAAGCTTTCGTAGCAGCCAGTTATCCGAAAGTCTCGCCAGACCGATAAAGAACCCCAAAACAGAAGCGAACACAATACACAATGCAGAAACCAGTAGCGTATTGAGTAAGCCGACAATAAAAACGCGTCCGTAGGTGTCGCCCTGCTGGTAATCGATCAAATGCTGGACAATACCGAAGCCAGCGCCGCGATCCAGAAAGGCAAAACCTGAAGTAATGCCACGATTATTGAGATTCGTTACAGTGTTGTGAAATAACCAACC
>NZ_JBHDVN010000168.1:0-463 GCF_046635365.1 Acinetobacter sp. NIOH-H-8 | reverse complement strand
GTATAACGGTCGGCAGTCGCATAACCGTTCAGGGGTTCATTTCATGCCACAAGGCAAAGAACGGACTGAGCAAAATGGTTTTGCATGCCGAGCAGATTGAATTGATAGATTCTGGAGACTAGCCATATGGCACGTTATTTCCGTCGTCGCAAGTTCTGCCGTTTCACCGCGGAAGGCGTTCAAGAGATCGACTATAAAGATATCGCTACGCTGAAAAACTACATCACCGAAAGCGGTAAGATTGTCCCAAGCCGTATCACCGGTACCCGTGCAAAATACCAGCGTCAGCTGGCTCGCGCTATCAAACGCGCTCGCTACCTGTCCCTGCTGCCGTACACTGATCGCCATCAGTAATCGGTCACGGTCCATTAATACGACTTTGAGAGGATAAGGTAATGCAAGTTATTCTGCTTGATAAAGTAGCAAACCTGGGTAGCCTGGGTGATCAGGTAAACGTTAAAGC
>NZ_JBHDVN010000167.1:0-463 GCF_046635365.1 Acinetobacter sp. NIOH-H-8 | reverse complement strand
CATCCAGGGCCTGACCTTCGAGCACCTGTACAGCGAGTCGATGATGCTGGTGGTGCGTCCCGGCCACCCCTTGCTCGCCGCGCCCCTCGGCGACCTGCAGCGGCTGGCCGAATTCCCACTGGTGCTGCCGCTGGCCGGCACCACCATCCGCCGCCACGCCGACAGCCTGTTCGTGCAATGGGGCATCGCGCTCGCCGGACAGCGCCTGGAAACCCTCTCGCCGACCCTCAGCCGCAGCTATGTGTTGCGCAGCGAGGCGATCTGGGTGGCGCCGCGCGATGCCGTGCGCCTGGACGTCGGCAACGGCGAGCTGGCCGAGCTGGACCTGGGTATCCGCGAACCGGGCGGTTCGGTCGGGCTGTGCCACAACGCGGCCTTGCCGTTGCCGCTGGGGGCGCAATGGTTCAGCGCGGTGTTGCGCGAGGTGGCCGCCGAGTTGCACTGATAAAGCATAACCAAATGG
>NZ_JBHDVN010000166.1:0-465 GCF_046635365.1 Acinetobacter sp. NIOH-H-8 | reverse complement strand
ATTGCGAACTGTGCACCCGCTTCAGTGACTTCTGCCAGCTGCTGTGGATTCAGCACCGTACCGGCACCCACAATCGCTTCAGGCACTTCTTTGGCGATAGCACGGATAGCGTCAACTGCACACTCGGTACGCAGAGTCACTTCCAGAACGCGCACCCCACCAGCAACCAACGCTTTTGCCATCGGCACTGCGTGTTCCAGTTTTTTTACCACGATAACCGGTACAACCGGGCCGGTGGTCAGGATTGATTCTGCACTTGTTTTCCAGTTTTTCATCAGAGTTTTCTCTCGCCTGATTACAAATTTGTCGTCTTAAAAAGTGATACAGGTTGCGCCCTGTTCGGCACCGGACAGTTTTTCACGCAAGGCGCTGAATAATTCACGTCCTGTCCCCACGCGTGACGCGCTCAGGTCAGGAATGTGCGGTTCGCGAGCAGCCAGTTCCGCTTCGTCTACCAGCAGCGTC
>NZ_JBHDVN010000165.1:0-466 GCF_046635365.1 Acinetobacter sp. NIOH-H-8 | reverse complement strand
GAATACCGAAGTGATACCAGAAGCCCATATCCGCCATCGGCAGGACTTTGTGGAACACGTGCGCGATACCTACTGCCAGCGTTGGCGCGCCGCCTGCGCGGTTCAATACTGACGGTTCACCGATATCTTTCGCAGTTTGCAGGATTTGTTCCGGGGAAATCACAAAGCCCCAGGAGCTGACGGTCGCCGCTGCATGTGCAGTAACGTCTTTCAACTGCGCCATAATCAGCGGCGCGTTCTCGCCGCCCATCTCGTGCAGGTTTGGCATGGTAATGCCCAGACCTGCCGGCGGGGTGTTCATCGCGAAGTAGAGACCCGGTTCAATGATCGAGGCCGCCACCAGCGCCATCACCGCAACAAAGGACTCCATCAGCATCGCGCCGTAGCCGATAAAACGCGCATCGGTCTCACAGGCCAGCAGTTTCGGTGTGGTGCCGGAAGAGATGAGCGCGTGGAAGCCAGAGAC
>NZ_JBHDVN010000164.1:0-467 GCF_046635365.1 Acinetobacter sp. NIOH-H-8 | reverse complement strand
ACAATCCTGTGTCTTCGCCTCCTGGCGCTCCTGACCCTCATCCTGAGTCGTTGATCCTGTTAGCGTCCTCGCTATGTGCATTACTTTACTCTTTTGGGGTAAACTCACAAGATACCGACACGGCAAATCCCTTTTTTTCAGACAATTACCTTTCTATAAATTCATGATTTAACTATATTAACTGGCTTTTAGCCTGACAACGACTCTGTCATGTCGCATAAGTGCAATGGACAATGTCTCACAAAGCGTATGGCTTTTGCTTACAGCACCGACGCGCCGAAAAATCCGTCTTTTGCTGGCGTTCAGGTATAATCGCCACAATGCTTTGACTGACGGAGACGACCGCTTTGACTAACCTGAATTATCAACAGACGCATTTTGTGATGAGTGCGCCTGATATTCGCCATTTACCTTCCGATTGCGGAATTGAAGTGGCTTTTGCTGGCCGTTCCAATGCAGGCAAATCC
>NZ_JBHDVN010000163.1:0-468 GCF_046635365.1 Acinetobacter sp. NIOH-H-8 | reverse complement strand
GATGACACCCAGTGCGACCAGGTTGAAGTTTGTGAAAGCCGCGGTGACGAAACCGAGGTAGAAGAACGGCATCAGGTAGCCTGCGCGCATCATGTTGATAACCATCGCATAACCAACCACGACGATCATGCCGCCGGCGATGTTCAGACCGCCTGTGACGACTTCAGGAATCGCATTCAGCATTCCCTGTACTTCGCTGGTGCCTACGGAGATGGCAACGATAACCGCCGGGATGGCGATACGCATTGCCTGCAGGAACAGAGAAGAAACGTGCAGCCAGGAGAGCGCCGTCAGGTTGCCGTTTTCAGCCGCCTTGTCCGCCGCGTGCTGGAATGCCACGGTGATGGTACGAACGATAATGGTCAGTACCTGGCCTGCCGCCGCCAGCGGAATCGCCAGCGCGATACCGGCGCCAATGCTTTGATGCCCAGCGATGACCAGAACGGTAGAGATGATGGACGCCAGTGC
>NZ_JBHDVN010000162.1:0-469 GCF_046635365.1 Acinetobacter sp. NIOH-H-8 | reverse complement strand
CCACTGGTTCCACTGGTTCCAAATCGCTGGAGCCCAGCAACGGCGAGGCCTGTAGCTGGAACCAGTGCGGAACCAGTAGTTTTTCGATTTTACGGGTGAATTGCATGAAAAAGCCCGCAGGGCGCGGGCTGTAGAGGTTTTTCGTTTGGAACCAGTGGACTGGTTCCAGTGCTACCGATCAGCCGTTTTTCACCCGAGCGGCGACAAGGCGCTCCAGTTTTTCGGCATCATCGTGGAGCTTTTCAGCAAGAGCGGTAAGGTCGTCGAAGTCGAGCGCCTCCACTTTTTCAAGCATGACGAGAGTCTGCGCACGGATAAAACGCGTTACGTTCATGGCACTTTCAGCGGGGGTAGGTTTAGCCATCAGAGCACCTCCTCAGCGTCCAGATCGTCAACAACAGGGAGAGACAGGGCGTAGAAGCGGCGTTTCCCTGGGTACCCACCTGCACGCTCTGACACTGTCAGATGC
>NZ_JBHDVN010000161.1:0-469 GCF_046635365.1 Acinetobacter sp. NIOH-H-8 | reverse complement strand
GGCATATCCAGTCGTTCTGGCGGTGTCAGATAGCCGTGTTTAATCATATAACGCAGCGGCAGCTCATAAATGCAGTCACGGAAAAGGGCTTTCTCATCCCCGCGTACCATGCCGTGATAATGGAACTGATAAATCCAGCCTTTGCCCAGTCGAAAAGGCGTGGCAGTCAGCCCCAGCAGGCGTAAGTGGGGATTCACTTTGGTCAGGTGAGTGAGGATTTGCTGATACTGGCTCTCTTCATCGTCACCAATACGGTGACATTCATCGACAATCAACAGCGAGAATTCACCCTGAAAGGCATCAAGATTACGGGCGACCGACTGCACGCTGCCAAATACCACTTTACCGTGGCTCTCTTTGCGCTTTAGCCCGGCGGCAAAAATATCGGCTTCCAGCCCCAGCGCCTGATATTTTGCATGGTTTTGCGCCACCAGTTCTTTAACGTGTGCCAGCACCAGCACGCGACCAC
>NZ_JBHDVN010000160.1:0-469 GCF_046635365.1 Acinetobacter sp. NIOH-H-8 | reverse complement strand
CCACGTAGTCACTACCCAGATACTTGTTGATCGTTTTGGCTTTTGCCGGGGACTCAACGATGACAAGAGCTTTACCCATATTCACCTTACCTAATTTGATTCTTCCAGGAATGCGTCGCACGTTGATAAACCTTCCACTGGCAACGAGTTACCGATATGGACTCTTTCTCTGCGGATATCAACCCCTTGTCGTGACTCTGTTCACGAAAATTCAGGTGACTGAGTTAACAGGTCTTGGCCTACAGGCGCTATAGCACGACGGAATTTTGGTCGAATGTCAAGCAAATCTATTGCCAGATTGACGAAAGCGTCACACTGTACCTGATAAAATCCGATACGCAACTTTATTAGCATGCAAAATCCAAAGTTACCAGTAAGGCGCTCTTGCCACCAGCGTGGTATATTTGTCTGCAAGCCATGCCTGGCGTAGACTAATGTCCTTGTTTAAGGAGTAAATAATGAACAAAGA
>NZ_JBHDVN010000159.1:0-470 GCF_046635365.1 Acinetobacter sp. NIOH-H-8 | reverse complement strand
CCCAATATCTGGGTACGCGTGCCGCTGACCGAAATTCATCAGGGCGATTTCTCTCCGCTGTTCCGCTATACGCTGGCGATTATGCTATTGGCGATAGGCGGGGCGTGGCTGTTTATTCGTATCCAGAACCGACCGTTGGTCGATCTCGAACATGCTGCTTTGCAGGTCGGTAAAGGGATTATTCCGCCGCCGCTGCGTGAGTATGGCGCTTCGGAGGTGCGTTCGGTTACCCGCGCCTTTAACCATATGGCGGCGGGTGTTAAGCAACTGGCGGATGACCGCACGCTGCTGATGGCGGGGGTAAGTCATGACTTACGCACGCCGCTGACGCGTATTCGCCTGGCGACCGAGATGATGAGCGAACAGGATGGCTACCTGGCCGAATCGATCAATAAAGATATCGAAGAGTGCAACGCCATCATTGAGCAGTTTATCGATTACCTGCGCACCGGGCAGGAGATGCCGATGGA
>NZ_JBHDVN010000158.1:0-473 GCF_046635365.1 Acinetobacter sp. NIOH-H-8 | reverse complement strand
CATCTCTCAATGGATCCGGCTTTCACCGCGGTACCAATATCCCCAGAAACGCACGTTTCCCACCGCACCCGTCCCCCAGCTGGATAGAGTCCTCGGCCACGAACCGCGCGGTCGGCGGTTCGAACCCTCCCGGCTGCACCACATTCCCCATACTTTCAGCGATAAAGATGCGGATAAGATAGCGGTAATCACCGCAGGCACCCGCAAGGATAACGTTGCGTTAGCAACGGCCCGAAGGGCGAGCCGTAAGGCGAGTACTCCTCCCGGATACACCATCTCTTAATTGATACGGCTTTCACCGCGGTATCAATATCAGCAGTAAAGCAAGTTTCCCATTGCATCCGTAGCTCAGCTGGATAGAGTACGCGGCTACGAAGCGAGCGGTCGGAGGGTCGAGTCCTCCCGGGTGCGCCATAGTCTCCATACTGGCAGCGATAAAGATGCGGATGAGCTAGCGGTAGTCACCGCAGGCA
>NZ_JBHDVN010000157.1:0-473 GCF_046635365.1 Acinetobacter sp. NIOH-H-8 | reverse complement strand
ATCCAGCAGATGCTGCTCCATATCAGCCAACAGCTCGTCAGCTTCATCAAAAAATGTCTGATAAAAATCGCTAATATCCATGCTCACGCTATCACCTCGGTTCCGCTTTTGGCGATGTGGGTACGCTTGCCGGCGGGGCTGCCGCAGGCTGTTGTAATACACTTACCGGCTCATTCTGGCTTTCAGCGTTTTCATGCAAAATGGCCTGTTCCGCCTGTTTGTTTAACACCAGCAGGCTTATACGGCGGTTGATGGCGTCATCAGGACCGCGATCGCTCAGCCGCATCGTGGCGGCCATGCCAACCACCCGTAATACTTTTCCGTTATCCAGCCCGCCAGCGACCAGTTCGCGACGAGAGGCATTGGCGCGATCGGCGGATAACTCCCAGTTGCTATAGCCTTTTTCGCCGTTCGCGTAGGGAAAGTCATCGGTATGGCCGGCCAGGCTAATGCGATTAGGTATACCGTTTAAC
>NZ_JBHDVN010000156.1:0-473 GCF_046635365.1 Acinetobacter sp. NIOH-H-8 | reverse complement strand
AAATAAGATATTCCCTTGGGTATAGACAGTTTTATTCCATCAGAGTTAACCAGGTTAACCAGGTTAACCTTCTTACCATTTAGTCTAATCTGATAAGATATACCTTTATATCTTGCCAAAGCAAGTGACCCAAGACCCGACTTCCCAGATACTAGTTTGAACTCCGCTCGATCGTATGTCCCCTTCACTTGTGTCATATTAATCCACGGATCCGTATGAACATATATTGGCCCACTTCCCATTGTTCCTTTGCCAGGTAGATAATCATTAAAGTTACCATAGTTGTTGGCCTGAACTTCTTGGTAATAGTTCGTTGAATTTATCGTATATACGTACGACTCCAAACCATCATTCTCTTGTAGCTTTCCTTGCTCATGCTTAACTACTGAGATTGCGCCTAAGCATACAACTGAAATCGCACAAAATACAGTAATTGCCTTAATAGCCCTTCCTGAGAATTCCCTAACAAGTAT
>NZ_JBHDVN010000155.1:0-474 GCF_046635365.1 Acinetobacter sp. NIOH-H-8 | reverse complement strand
GTGCCGGACAACGTCAGACGGTTGGTCATCAGAAATTACTCTTCAGAATCCCCAGCTTCAGCATCATCTGCGGTTTCGTTAGCGAAATCATCGCGACGCTCACGGCGCTCGTCTTTCGCTTTAACCATCGGAGATGCTTCGGTAACAGCGTGCTTAGTACGCATAACCATGCTGCGGATAACGGCATCGTTGAAGCGGAAGGTAGTTTCCAGCTCATCGATCACTTCCTGCGGCGCTTCAACGTTCATCAGAACGTAGTGCGCTTTGTGCAGTTTGTTGATCGGGTAAGCCAGCTGACGGCGGCCCCAGTCTTCAACGCGGTGGATCTTGCCGCCGCCGGCGGTGATCATGCCCTTGTAGCGCTCCAGCATGGCCGGAACCTGTTCGCTCTGATCCGGGTGGATCAGCAAGACGATTTCGTAATGACGCATGGACTCTCCTTGTGGATGGAAGCCACCCGCGCGTCTGATGCGG
>NZ_JBHDVN010000154.1:0-475 GCF_046635365.1 Acinetobacter sp. NIOH-H-8 | reverse complement strand
GATAGAGAGAATAAGCGCAGGGACGGCAATCGGCCACAGATCGGAAGGCGTCACCAGCAGTCCCAGGACCAGGAACATGGCGATCTGCGCCAGCCAGGCCAGTCCGTCAAAGTATTGCAGGATCCCGTAACGGATGCGAATCGGACGGATTCCTAACAGGAATCCGCACAGATAGACCGCGAGAAAGCCGCTGCCTTCAAGCGCGGTCGTCAAAGCAAAAATCAGAATACCGCCGCTGAGCGCCAGCATCGGATACAGGCCGCTGGGCAGAGAAATACGGTTGATCATCTGCTGTAGCAGGTAACCGCCGCCGAGGCCAAAAACAATACCGAGACCGACCTGCTGGATAATATGGACGGCAAACATCCAGTCCAGGCCGGTTTCATGTTTCTGGATCATCTCAATTAATGTAATGGTCAAAAAAACGGCCATCGGGTCGTTACTTCCCGATTCGATCTCCAGCGTGGAGCCTACA
>NZ_JBHDVN010000153.1:0-476 GCF_046635365.1 Acinetobacter sp. NIOH-H-8 | reverse complement strand
ACGTAGATGAGGTCGGCGAGGGCGTCCGCAGCCTCAATAACATCGCGCTCGCCATCGTCTGCCGCGACCGCCTCGGCGGTAGCCGTCTCAATGATCGCGCGCGCGCGCTTGCCGTACACCGCTCCCATGAGTTCAGCAAACTCTTCGGCGATGAGGCTCAAGCGCATGCCGAGGCGCTCATAGGACAACGTCGGATCGTCGAAGGAACGAATCGGCATCGAGTAGGTGCGGTGGAACTCCTGGACGAGTTCCATCGGGCTGGGAGCGCTCTGAGTGTTCGAGGTGGGGGTGTTCTTCTCGCTCATGCGTGATCCTTTCGAGACTGTTCCCAGGCCGTAGCCAGGATGTTCGTAAATGCGGTGATCGTTTGATGTCCGTCGACGAGGTACTGCGCGTCAAAGACGTACGTGGGGACGGTGGTGACACCCATGTGCATCGCCATCTGGAAGTCCGAATACACGCGGGATGCCCATTCC
>NZ_JBHDVN010000152.1:0-477 GCF_046635365.1 Acinetobacter sp. NIOH-H-8 | reverse complement strand
ACCTGGCCGTGTGATCTGCCGTCGCAACCACGCTGTCATGCAAACAGCCCCGCTCGTGCGGGGCTGTTTTTTTTATCTCGCTCTCAATCCGCCAGAACCGGCTAGATGCTCCAGCTCTCCGGCAGCCGTTCGGTGAGGGTGGAGATGTATTCGAAGGTACGTGCCCGCTTGGGGGTGGTGAACATCTGGCGCGCACTGCCCGCCTCCACCACCTCCCCGGCCTCCAGGAAGATCACCTGCTGCGCAATCTGGGCGGCAAGACGCAAGTCATGGGTGGCGATCAGCATGGTGGTCCCCTCACTGGCCAGTTGGCGCAGCACGGCCACCACCTCCTGGGCAAGCTCGGGATCCAGCGCCGTACCTGTGAGAGCGGCCTTGTGTCGCGAAAGGACTGCGCAGCAGCCCTGGCTCGAATATCAGCGCACCGGCGCCAGCTTGCCC
This sequence comes from Acinetobacter sp. NIOH-H-8, assembly GCF_046635365.1. Taxonomy (NCBI): domain Bacteria; kingdom Pseudomonadati; phylum Pseudomonadota; class Gammaproteobacteria; order Moraxellales; family Moraxellaceae; genus Acinetobacter; species Acinetobacter sp. NIOH-H-8. The sequence continues at coordinate 36 of NZ_JBHDVN010000152.1, read as the reverse complement.
TTGTCGTCGGAGAAGACGATCTCCACCCGCCGGTTC
>NZ_JBHDVN010000151.1:0-477 GCF_046635365.1 Acinetobacter sp. NIOH-H-8 | reverse complement strand
TTCCAGTTCGGCAAGCCACTCCGGATGCGCTATCACGCTATCCAGCGCAAAATCGCTAAATGTAAGCACTGACTTCGCCTGCGCGCTAAGCGATGTCTCAGTAAATCCTTCTGGTCGGCGCTCTACAACGGTCTGCCAGTACTGCGATAGGGGTGAAGAGAGCGGCGTCAGTTGGGGGATAGCCTTTAAATAATGCCGGATGGCGGCGTTTCGCCTGATCCGGCCTACAAGTCCGCATACCGTAAGCCTGATAAGCGCAGCGTCATCAGGCCATTAACGCCGCATAGCGGCATGTTTTTTAATTGTGATTACGCATTACCCCTTCCTGCACGGTTGAAGCGACCAGCGCGCCATCCTGAGTATAAAACTCGCCGCGAACAAAGCCCCGGGCGCTGGAGGCGGAAGTGCTCTCCACGCTATAAAGTAGCCATTCATTAAAATTGAACGGACGATGGAACCACATAGAGTGATCGATAG
>NZ_JBHDVN010000150.1:0-477 GCF_046635365.1 Acinetobacter sp. NIOH-H-8 | reverse complement strand
AAACCGGTCAGCGGATCGCTTTGCGTGAGCATGGCCTGTTCCAGCGAGTCCAGCGCCACCAGTACCTCAACGGCTTCCGCTTCGTCCATTTCTCGTCGCGCTGCGCCGCCAAATGTCAGCAGCCATGCGCCTGCTAAGGGGGGAGCCACAAGCCGAATATCAACGTCGATAAGCTCGCCGTGTCGGTCGCGGCATTTGGCGAACCACTGACCGGGTGAAATAACCTGCACAGGAACGCCAATACACATTATGATTTCTCTCTCTGTAGCACCCGAATATCGCCGACCCGGCAAGCGCTTTGCGCATCTGGCCGTTCATCTTCGTAGCGTTCCATACACAGGCTGTAATGATTGAGTCTTTCAGTGGGCAAGGCCGCTGAAGAGGCGGTGATACCCCATTGCGCCAGCACTTCCTGCGCGAGATAGACCGCAGGCATCAGTTGCGCCCTTACCTGCGGCGTAAGACTCCCGCCATAGT
>NZ_JBHDVN010000149.1:0-479 GCF_046635365.1 Acinetobacter sp. NIOH-H-8 | reverse complement strand
GTAGATGGAGCGGCCGCAGATCACGCCTTCCACGCCCTCGTCTTCCACCGCGCAGAGCTTGCGGATGTCCTCGAGGTTGGACAGGCCACCCGAGGCGATCACGGGAATGGTCAGCGACTGCGCGAGCTTGACCGTGGCCTCGATGTTGATGCCCGTGAGCATGCCGTCGCGGCCGATGTCGGTGTAGACGATGGATTCGACGCCGTAGTCTTCGAACTTCTTCGCGAGGTCGATCACTTCGTGGCCGGTGAGCTTGCTCCAGCCGTCGGTGGCGACCTTGCCGTCCTTGGCATCGAGGCCCACGATGATGTGGCCGCCGAAGGCGGTGCAGGCGTCCTGCAGAAAGCCCGGGTTCTTGACCGCGGCGGTGCCGATGATCACGTAGCGCAGGCCGGCGTCGAGGTAGCGCTCGATGGTGTCGAGGTCGCGGATGCCGCCGCCCAGCTGCACGTCGACCTCGCTGCCGATCTCCTTGAGGA
>NZ_JBHDVN010000148.1:0-480 GCF_046635365.1 Acinetobacter sp. NIOH-H-8 | reverse complement strand
ATATCACGGGGGGCGTTACCGCGATATTTATCGTTTTGCAGCGCGACGCCATCTTCATCTTCCAGATCCACATCCAGCCATGGCATCACTCCCAGAACCGGGACGCCGGTAAGCGATTCGATTTGTTCGATACCGGAATAGAGTAGCGCCACGTCGCCGCGGAATTTGTTGATAATGACGCCCTTTACTCTGTCACGCTCCTGTTTGTGCAGTAGCGCCAGCGTGCCATAAATAGCGGCGAATACGCCGCCCCGGTCGATATCCGCCACCAGAATAACCGGACACTGGGCCATTTCCGCCATTCCCATATTGACGATATCGCGATCGCGCAGATTGATTTCCGCCGGGCTTCCGGCGCCTTCCAGCACAATAACGTCATATTCCTGCGCCAGGCTGTTATAGACCGCAAGGATTTGCTCACGCAAACGCGGTTTATAGTCATGGTAACTCACCGCATCCATATTGGTCGCCACTTTCCCC
>NZ_JBHDVN010000147.1:0-483 GCF_046635365.1 Acinetobacter sp. NIOH-H-8 | reverse complement strand
GTTCACGCCGCATCCGGCAAAAACAACGAGCCAATAAAAATACCGGCGTTATGCCGGTATTTTTTTACGAAAGAGGTATCAAATGCGTTTAATTGTGGTGAGCATCATGGTGACCTTGCTGAGTGGCTGTGGCAGCATCATTAGCCGCACTATACCGGGGCAGGGGCATGGCAACCAATATTATCCCGGTGTGCAATGGGATGTGCGTGACTCCGCCTGGCGTTATGTCACAATCCTTGATCTGCCATTCTCCCTGGTTTTTGATACTTTACTGCTGCCGATCGACATTCATCATGGCCCGTATGAGTAATTAACGTTCATCCCACTCATCAGCTGCTGCGCGTCCTTCCTCTGTATCCATCGGTGGCTCAAGCTGAAATTCCCCCTCGTCCCATTCATGTAATGTATTCTCTTCCTGCCACTCCTGGCGTATCTCTATCTCATCATAGTCGCCATCAAAAACACTTTGCGCGGCTTCACCGC
>NZ_JBHDVN010000146.1:0-487 GCF_046635365.1 Acinetobacter sp. NIOH-H-8 | reverse complement strand
GTCTTCGACCGCGATGCCAACGTGGTCAGCCAGGCCCAGCGCGAGTTCGCCCAGTTCTATCCGCAGGCCGGCTGGGTCGAACACGATCCGATGGAAATCTGGGCCACGCAGAGTTCGACCCTGGTCGAGGCCCTCGCCCAAGCCAGCATCGAGCACGACCAGGTGGCCGCCATCGGCATCACCAACCAGCGCGAGACCGCAGTGGTGTGGGACAAGAACACCGGTGAGCCGGTTTATAACGCCATCGTGTGGCAGGACACGCGCACTCAACAGATCTGTAACGAACTAGCTGGTGACACGGGCGCCGACCGCTACAAGGAGATCTGTGGTCTGGGCCTGTCGACCTATTTCTCTGGCCCGAAGGTCAAATGGATTCTCGACAACGTTGAGGGAGCCCGTGCGAGGGCCGAGGCCGGCGATCTGCTCTTCGGTAACATGGACACTTGGGTGCTGTGGAACCTGACTGGCGGTATTAACGGTGGCGTGC
>NZ_JBHDVN010000145.1:0-503 GCF_046635365.1 Acinetobacter sp. NIOH-H-8 | reverse complement strand
AGACCTCTTGCGAAAGTAAAAACTGCCTCAATATAGATTTCATGAAATATCAGAAATTAAATCGTTTTTCAGATTCTGAATTCCAGCGCTTGGTTGGTGTACCTCGAGCAGTTTTTAGTGAAATGGTCGAAGTTTTAAAAGAAGCAGAATCACTTAAAAAGAAATTAGGGCGTCCTCATACTTTAGCTATAGAGGATCAATTATTATTAACACTCAATTACTTACGGAGCTACAACACCCAATTGGAATTGGCGGCAAATTACCATATCGCTGAAAGTAATGTGAATCGAACTATTAAAAAGGTTGAAGATGCATTAATGAAATCAAGACGTTTTACCCTGCCAAAACGAAGCATTACCACAGCAGACGAACAATTTAACTGGGTAATTATTGATGCGACAGAATGTTTAATAGAACGCCCGAAAAAAAAATCAGAGTAAGTTCTACAGTGGTAAAAAGAAGAAACATACGTTAAAAGCCCAAGTGATCTATCATCCGAAGAG
>NZ_JBHDVN010000144.1:0-504 GCF_046635365.1 Acinetobacter sp. NIOH-H-8 | reverse complement strand
GTCGATGCCGTCGTCGCTCCGGAGAAACTGCAGGAAGCTGCCCTGGACCTGGTCAAGCGCGCCATCTCCGGCGAGCTGGACTACAAGGCCAAGCGCCAGCCGAAGCTGGACAAGCTCAAGCTCAACGCCATCGAGCAGATGATGGCCTTCGAAACCGCCAAGGGCTTCGTCGCCGGCCAGGCCGGTCCGAACTACCCGGCGCCGGTGGAAGCCATCAAGAGCATCCAGAAGGCCGCCAACTTCGGCCGCGACAAGGCGCTGGAAGTCGAAGCCGCCGGCTTCGTCAAGCTGGCCAAGACCTCGGTCGCGCAGAGTCTGATCGGCCTGTTCCTGAATGACCAGGAACTGAAGAAGAAAGCCAAGAAATACGACGAAGTCGCCAAGGACGTGAAACTGGCCGCCGTGCTCGGCGCCGGCATCATGGGCGGCGGCATCGCCTATCAGTCGGCGCTCAAGGGCACCCCGATCCTGATGAAGGATATCCGCGAAGAGGGTATCCAGATG
>NZ_JBHDVN010000143.1:0-507 GCF_046635365.1 Acinetobacter sp. NIOH-H-8 | reverse complement strand
CACCTGCACCGCGCCCTCTTCGGAAAGCTGTACCAGCCCTTTGAGCAGCTGTTTTTGCTTCAGCGGATCTTTCAGGCGGATACGACGGAACAGTTCTGGTGCGAAGTTCGGAATACCGGTGAACTTCATCATCTCACCCTGGGTAAAGGTGTCGCCGATCTGAATGGTGCCGTGGTTGTGCAGGCCGAGGATATCGCCAGGATACGCTTCTTCAACGTGCGAACGGTCGCCCGCCATAAAAGTTAACGCGTCGGAAATCACCACATCTTTGCCGGTACGGACCTGGCGTAGCTTCATGCCCTTCTCATACTTACCGGAAACCACGCGCATAAACGCCACGCGGTCGCGGTGTTTCGGGTCCATATTGGCCTGAATTTTAAAGACAAAACCGGTGAACCTCTCTTCTGAGGCTTCCACTGTGCGGGTATCGGTTTGACGCGGCATCGGCGCGGGCGCCCACGCCACTAAACCATCCAGCATATGGTCAACGCCAAAGTTACCCAGCGC
>NZ_JBHDVN010000142.1:0-513 GCF_046635365.1 Acinetobacter sp. NIOH-H-8 | reverse complement strand
GCGTAGAGCGGTAGGCAGCATTTTAAGGAAACTATGTGAGTGGAAAAATGTGAACATTCTGGAAGCGGAATGCTGTGCAGATCATATCCATATGCTTCTGGAGATCCCGCCGAAGATGAGTGTGTCGAGTTTCATGGGATATCTGAAGGGTAAAAGTAGTCTGATGCTTTACGAGCAGTTTGGGGATCTAAAATTCAAATACAGGAACAGGGAGTTCTGGTGCAGAGGGTACTATGTCGATACGGTGGGTAAGAATACGGCGAAGATACAGGACTACATAAAGCACCAGCTTGAAGAGGATAAAATGGGTGAGCAATTATCGATCCCGTATCCGGGCAGCCCGTTTACGGGCCGTAAGTAACGAAGTTTGATGCAAATGTCAGATCGTATGCGCCTGTTAGGGCGCGGCTGGTAAGAGAGCCTTACAGGCGCATCAGAAAAACCTCCGGCTATGCCGGAGGATATTTATTTACCCTTTGTCTCAATCTTCGGCGCGGATTCCTGAAATTTTGC
>NZ_JBHDVN010000141.1:0-517 GCF_046635365.1 Acinetobacter sp. NIOH-H-8 | reverse complement strand
CTTACGGCCAGGGCTACACACGTGCTACAATGGCGCATACAAAGAGAAGCGACCTCGCGAGAGCAAGCGGACCTCATAAAGTGCGTCGTAGTCCGGATTGGAGTCTGCAACTCGACTCCATGAAGTCGGAATCGCTAGTAATCGCGGATCAGAATGCCGCGGTGAATACGTTCCCGGGCCTTGTACACACCGCCCGTCACACCATGGGAGTGGGTTGCAAAAGAAGTAGGTAGCTTAACCTTCGGGAGGGCGCTTACCACTTTGTGATTCATGACTGGGGTGAAGTCGTAACAAGGTAACCGTAGGGGAACCTGCGGTTGGATCACCTCCTTACCTTAAAGAAGCGTACTTTGCAGTGCTCACACAGATTGTCTGATGAAAAACGAGCAGTAAAACCTCTACAGGCTTGTAGCTCAGGTGGTTAGAGCGCACCCCTGATAAGGGTGAGGTCGGTGGTTCAAGTCCACTCAGGCCTACCAGATTTTCCCTGAATACTGCGTTGTGAAATAACTCACAT
>NZ_JBHDVN010000140.1:0-519 GCF_046635365.1 Acinetobacter sp. NIOH-H-8 | reverse complement strand
CGGTAATACCGTGATTGTGGTGGAGCACGACGAAGACGCAATTCGCGCCGCTGACCATGTGATCGACATTGGCCCGGGCGCAGGTGTTCACGGCGGTGAAGTGGTCGCAGAAGGTCCGCTGGAAGCGATTATGGCGGTGCCGGAGTCGTTGACCGGGCAGTACATGAGCGGCAAACGCAAGATTGAAGTGCCGAAGAAACGCGTTCCGGCGAATCCGGAAAAAGTGCTGAAGCTGACAGGCGCACGCGGCAACAACCTGAAAGACGTGACGCTGACGCTGCCGGTAGGTCTGTTTACCTGCATCACAGGGGTTTCAGGTTCCGGTAAATCGACGCTGATTAACGACACACTGTTCCCGATTGCCCAACGCCAGTTGAATGGTGCGACCATCGCCGAACCGGCACCGTATCGCGATATTCAGGGACTGGAACATTTCGATAAAGTGATCGATATCGACCAAAGCCCAATTGGTCGTACTCCGCGTTCTAACCCGGCGACCTATACCGGCGTGTTTACACC
>NZ_JBHDVN010000139.1:0-519 GCF_046635365.1 Acinetobacter sp. NIOH-H-8 | reverse complement strand
AGAAGCTACGCTTCGCGCAGTTGAAAGACTACGTAATAAGCAAACGGTTTGATAGCTTATAGAGCTTAGTAAGAAAGCGGCGTATAATGCGCGGCATTGTTATTAACCTCTGTGATTTATCACAGTATTGCAATCCGACGAGGATGCATTAAATCATTAACAGAATATATTTGAGTTGAAATAATTTGTTCATACTCATACAAGAGCGGAAACGAGAGATCGCAAGATTGATTGTTGAAGTGATTGAATGAGAACTAGCGAAATTAACTGAATCAAGCGTTTTGGTATATGAATCTAATTGAAGCTGTACAGTGATTAAGTTCACGAGACTCTAACTGTGTAATTGACTGAGTGATTGGTTGATTATGTTGTTTATCCTACTTGTAGGGATGAACGACTGTTTGGGGTTGTATAGTCAAGTAATTAAGTGCATGTGGTGGATGCCTTGGCAGTCAGAGGCGAAGAAAGACGTGATAGCCTGCGAAAAGCTCCGGGGAGGCGGCAAATATCCTGTGATCC
>NZ_JBHDVN010000138.1:0-523 GCF_046635365.1 Acinetobacter sp. NIOH-H-8 | reverse complement strand
CAACTGTAGTTGTATAAATGCCCGGCGTCTTTTTTATCCAGGGATGAGTTTGTCTATGTTTGCTCGTGGAATAAAAATAGTTATTCTGGCACTCCTGTGCCTTAATCTTCCCTCTGCTTTTGCAGGTATTGTGGTCGGTGGAACTCGCGTCATTTTTCATGGCAACGATCCTGACTCTACTATTTCTATTTACAATAAAGAAGTTGATTTGCCTTATCTAATACAAGTATGGGTTGATCCTTTCAGTAAGGATGATAAGAGCAAACCACCTTTTACCGTCATTCCGCCTGTTTCTCGTCTTGAGCCGAGTCAGGAAAAAGTGCTGCGCATTATTAAAACAGCGGGTGAGTTGCCAAAGGATCGCGAATCTGTTTTTTGGTTTAATGTGAAAAACATTCCGCCATCCAGTAAAAATAAAGATAGCAGTACGCTTGAGATCGCAATTAAAACGCGTATCAAGTTATTCTGGCGCCCGGCCTCTATTACGCTTATCCCGGAAAAGGCGGTAGCTAAAGTCAAATGG
>NZ_JBHDVN010000137.1:0-527 GCF_046635365.1 Acinetobacter sp. NIOH-H-8 | reverse complement strand
CACTAATGGCGCCATCGTCAAGGCTTATAACGTAGTTCACATGCATACCAGGAGGAACTTGATAGCTGAACGATGCTGAATTCTGTCCTGCTGACAAAAAGTTCCAACCAACAACCGTAACAGGCTTAATTCCATAGTTATTATAAACGCCATTTGCGTCCCAAGTTGATATACCGTACGCCATAATAAATCCTCCAAAAGAAAAGGGCATCTCTCGATGCCCTTGATATTACCATGAACCAGTCAACCTGCCAATCTGAACCCTCAGGCGACCACTCGCATCCCTAACAGATATTGTGGTATTAGTTTGCTTCATTGCACCCTCACCGTCACTTCCGTAGTTTTCGAATGTTCCACCCTTGTCAAGCCTCCAGCCGGACTGGTTAAAGACATAGTTATTCGACTGAATGAAGTTTCCAATCATCGCATTCGTGATGAATCCGTTCTTAATGATGGCGCTATTAAGAATCACCTGATTACCTTCAACAACGAAAGGATACTGAGTCTGACCGTTCATCCCTGTCATG
>NZ_JBHDVN010000136.1:0-542 GCF_046635365.1 Acinetobacter sp. NIOH-H-8 | reverse complement strand
TCCTTGTCCTATCAGGCTTTTTCTTTCTTAAAATTGCTAGCACTTTCTTAAATTCTTCTTTTTTTCCAAAACCAATCAAACGTAGAATAGCCATTTGAACATAGTCCAAACCGTAGCGAAATAAACTTACTGAAAGTCGTCCATGCTTCTTTATTTTTATCGCTTTTTTCCGATCATGTTGCCATTCACCTGTTAAATAGCACCAATAGAAACCGATAGCTAGCACTGCTATCAATTTCTTGACTCGTCTAGGGTCTGTTAAACGAGTATTTTCAAGATTGAATCCACGTCCTTTGAGACAACTAAATAACGTTTCGATTTCCCAGCGTAATGCATAATCACGAATAGCAGAAGCATTAAACATAGGAGAAACAACAAGTAAAAGCTCTCCATCTTCTAATCGTAGCGCACTAATATACAGTTTCACTCGACCAACCCAAATACGTCGTTTACGACATTCAGTTTGACCAACTTGAAGATGACGAAATAAATCACTAATTTTATGATTCTTGGCTAAGTGATTGGTCACAATAAAGTTTTTT
>NZ_JBHDVN010000135.1:0-542 GCF_046635365.1 Acinetobacter sp. NIOH-H-8 | reverse complement strand
ACTTGATTTAAATAATGCTGATCTGCCTGATTTAAATCAATCCCTTTAGGTAAATATTGCCTAATTAAACCATTCATATTTTCGCATGTGCCTTTTTGCCATGGTGAATGTGGGTCACAGAAATATACATCTATGCCTAAATCTTCTTCGAGTATTTTATGTTCTGACATCTCACGTCCACGGTCATAGGTCAACGTTTTACGCAGTTCTGCAGGTAAATATTTCAGAGCTTCAGTTAAAGCCTTGCGCACTGATTCTGCCTTTGCATCAGGTAATGTTGCCAAGATACAGAGCCGTGTATTTCGTTCAATAAGTGTTGCTATCGAACTTTTATTGTCTTTACCTTTAATTAAATCGGCTTCCCAATGACCCGGTATTTTTCTTTCTTGAACTTCGGCTGGGCGCTCATGAATAGTTTTAATATCCTGTAATATAGAATCTTTTTTAGGTTCACCGTTAGCTTTTCGCTTTTTATTTTCATGACGCAGACAGGATAATAAGTCTTTTTTCAACTCACCCTTTGGTAATGCTCGTATAGTTGA
>NZ_JBHDVN010000134.1:0-548 GCF_046635365.1 Acinetobacter sp. NIOH-H-8 | reverse complement strand
ACCCTACCAGCCCAACAATGACCACGGGGAGGATCGCGCTTCACCATTTAGCTAAGGAGTCTTTAGAACGTTGCATAAAACGCATCTTCTTCTTTGCCTGCTCATCCCTTTCTGACAGCAGAAATCATGCCATCTTTTATCAGCGCTTACCCTGCGCTGTAACACAAAGGCTTAAGTTTCAATGAGTAAAAATGACTCGCTACCCGCAGCAGGCGAGTCATTTTTACTCGTTTATCATGCCAGATTACCCGTCATATCAGCGTTTCATCGTTGGCACGGAAGATGCAATACCCGAAGTAAGACAACCACTGGAGGATTAACCATGAAACGGAACACGAAAATTGCCCTGGTAATGATGGCGCTTTCAGCAATGGCGATGGGATCGACATCGGCATTTGCTCACGGCGGACACGGTATGTGGCAGCAAAATGCCGCGCCTTTGACCAGCGAACAACAAACAGCGTGGCAGAAAATCCATAATGACTTTTACGCTCAAAGCAGCGCACTGCAACAGCAACTGGTGACAAAGCGTTATGAATACAATGCCC
>NZ_JBHDVN010000133.1:0-555 GCF_046635365.1 Acinetobacter sp. NIOH-H-8 | reverse complement strand
GCGATGGGCTGCATCTACTCATGGACTCTACAGGCATGAAGTTTCTAGGTGAGGGCGAATGGAAACGCAAGAAACATGGACCTGAATATCGTCGCCAATGGCGTAAACTTCATATTGGTATAGATGCCAAAACCCTGAAAATACGAGCAGTTCAGCTTACAACCAATAATGTCAGTGATTCACAGGTGCTTGGTGATTTACTTGATCAGATTCCACAAGATGAGCGGATTGACTCTGTTTATACCGATGGAGCTTATGACACCAAGCAATGCCGTCAGGTCATTGCAGATCGGCAAGCGCATGCGGTGATTCCACCTAGAAAAAATGCGAAACCATGGAAAGATACAAAGAGTAGCTCGCTAGAGCGAAATGAATTACTTCGAACAGTTAAGCGTTTAGGCAGGACGCTATGGAAAAAATGGTCAGGCTATAGTCAAATCATTATAAAACCAATACAATGGTGCAATGAGTTATTCAGAACATTTTAGACGTAAAATTTTAGCTAAACTTGAGGAAGGTTATTCTATTCGAGCGGTAGCTGCACAATTTGAAATT
>NZ_JBHDVN010000132.1:0-555 GCF_046635365.1 Acinetobacter sp. NIOH-H-8 | reverse complement strand
AGCTATTGGCGGGAATACCGAACCTTATTTCACGTTGCGACGAGCTACGGGGTTTCAGAGCCCACAGCCTCAAGAATTGTCCGTCATGTTGAAGACTGCCTGATTCGGTCCAATCTGTTTAATTTACCCAAAGATTTACCCGAGGGCGAAGGCATCGATTGGAATGTTGTGATCGTGGATGCCACAGAAATTCCAATCCAAAGGCCTAAAAAAACAGAAGAAAAGCTATAGCGGCAAGAAAAAGACCCACACTTTCAAAGTACAGGCCATCATTCATTATCAAACTCAAAAAATCCTGAGTTTATGTACGAGTCGTGGTGCCGTACATGATTTCGAACTCTTCAAACGTAACTTGAATCAGATTCCTGCAGGTGCATTTATCCTTGCGGATAAGGGTTATCAGGGAATTTATACAGTGTATCCAAATAGCTTGTTGCCATTAAAAGCAAAGAAGCGCTGTAAACTGGATTCCGAACTAAAAATCTATAATCAGGAAATCAATAAAAGAAGAATTGGAATTGAGCATGTATTTGGCAGTTTGAAAACCTTCAAAAT
>NZ_JBHDVN010000131.1:0-558 GCF_046635365.1 Acinetobacter sp. NIOH-H-8 | reverse complement strand
AGATCGCCCTGCTTAGTGATCACCAGCGGATTAATTTCGATTAGCGCCAGGTCGCGCTCAAGAAAAATGGTTGCCAGGCCCATAAAGATTTTGGTGAACTGCTGCACCAGTTTACCTTCCAGACCCAATTTGAACGCCAGTTCCCGTCCCTGATACGGCATCGGGCCGGTCAGCGGATCGAGCGCGACTTTATGGATCAGATGCGGGGTTTCCTCCGCAACTTTTTCGATCTCTACGCCACCTTCGGTAGACGCCATAAAGACCACGCGACGAGAACTACGGTCAACCACCGCGCCGAGGTACAGTTCTTTGCCGATGTCGGTCGCCGCTTCAACCAGAATCTGGTTTACCGGTTGGCCATTAGCGTCTGTTTGATAGGTCACCAGACGTTTGCCCAGCCAGTTTTCCGCAAAGGCGCGAATCTCTTCTTTGCTTTTTACTACCTTCACACCGCCCGCTTTGCCGCGGCCGCCAGCGTGAACCTGACATTTCACTACCCACGGGCCGGCACCGATTTTAGACGCGGCTTCTTCGGCTTCACGCGGAGTAGTACAGGCA
>NZ_JBHDVN010000130.1:0-559 GCF_046635365.1 Acinetobacter sp. NIOH-H-8 | reverse complement strand
GGATATCATCGGCAAAATGCTTGTCAGCCTGGGCCAACACGTCACTATTGCCGCCAGTAGTAACGAGGCTCTGACTTTATCACAACAGCAACGATTCGATTTAGTACTGATTGACATTAGAATGCCAGAAATAGATGGTATTGAATGTGTACAATTATGGCACGATGAGCCGAATAATTTAGATCCTGACTGCATGTTTGTGGCGCTATCCGCTAGCGTAGCGACAGAAGATATTCATCGTTGTAAAAAAAATTGGATTCATCATTACATTACCAAACCAGTGACGTTGGCTACCTTAGCTCGCTATATCAGTATTGCCGCAGAATACCAACTTTTACGAAATATAGAGCTACAGGAGCAGGATCCAAGTCGCTGCTCAGCGCTACTGGCGACAGATGATATGGTCATTAATAGCAAGATTTTCCAATCACTGGACCTCTTGCTGGCTGATATTGAAAATGCCGTATCGGCTGGAAAAAAAATCGATCAGTTAATTCACACATTAAAAGGCTGTTTAGGTCAAATAGGGCAGACTGAATTGGTATGCTATGTCATAGAC
>NZ_JBHDVN010000129.1:0-560 GCF_046635365.1 Acinetobacter sp. NIOH-H-8 | reverse complement strand
CAGAACCACCCATCGATCTAAAAAAACTACATGCAAAAATCGGTGAGCAGGCATTAGAAATTGATTTTTTAGAAGGTGTGTTGAAGAAACTGGGCCGCTTCAACCACAAAAGTTAATCGATGACTCACTTCAGATTTCAGTATCTAAGCAAGCTCAGCTGCTGAAAGTCTCCCGTGGTTGTTATTACTATCGCCCAAAACCTGTTAGCTCATCAGATCTGAAGCTGATGCGGTGTATGGATGAGTTACATATGCAATACCCTTTTGCAGGTAGCCGTATGATGCGTGATTTGTTGAATCGTCAAGGACATCATATAGGACGACGTCATACACGTACTTTAATGAAGAAAATGGGCATTAATGCGTTATATTGCAAACCAAATTTAAGCCAGGCTAATCAAGCTCACCGCAAATATCCATATCTGCTCAAAGGATTGGCTATTCAGCGCAGTAATCAAGTGTGGTCTACGGATATAACGTATATCCCTATGGCAAAAGGCTTTGTTTATTTATGTGCTGTGATTGATTGGCATAGCCGCAAGGTACTTGCGCATAGGGTAT
>NZ_JBHDVN010000128.1:0-575 GCF_046635365.1 Acinetobacter sp. NIOH-H-8 | reverse complement strand
CCCACGGATGTTAGAGAACCACTGTTCTCGGACATTAGATAACATAAACATAGCCTGTTTTTTAATTTTTCAGATAGGCTAGTGATGTGATATATACAACACACAAGCGACTACACCACATCACTAGCTAGACAGTGATGAGTTATTTACAGATTTAAGAAGGTAAATAAACTTAAGGTGGCGTAGGTGTCATAAGATGAAGAAACTTTTTAGAGTAAAAAAATCAGGACAAGGGTAACAGCTAGGTACTTTTTTATAAAGCCTGGATGTATATCCAAGCTTTGTTTAATCTGTATTTTATGAAGCTTTTAGCTCCCCAAGTAATTGACCTATTTCCAAACGTGTGTAGCCGCGTTCTTTAAAGATCAAAACAATAGCCTGTTTATAATCTTCAGAAATAGCCGTTTTATATTTATTAATTAATTGCAGCTCAGCATTAAGCTGGAGATCATTTTTGATCGTCAATACTTCCGTAGAGACTTTATTAAAAATCTTGAAATTAAACATACAGGTGCTCTTTATCAATATTGTAGCGGCCCGACTACAACAAACACCTGCCTCAGCTTAGCTGGACA
>NZ_JBHDVN010000127.1:0-580 GCF_046635365.1 Acinetobacter sp. NIOH-H-8 | reverse complement strand
ACAGTGATTAATGACGCTCTGCTCTTTAATGAAATAGCAGGGGAACGTCGCACGAGAAATAATGTATTCGGAGCCGCGATGAACGGTTAAGCGCGGGATATCGGTAGTCCCTTTAAGGACCAGATCGAGTCGGTCTTCATAGGGAAAGCGTGACGTATCTTCTTTGACCAGGAACAGATGCAGCCAGTCGCACTGTGCCGCCGCCTGTTGGATCAGATAGCGATGGCCGTGCGTGAAAGGATTGGCGTTCATCACAATACAGCCAATTTTCTTTCCCTCGTGACGCAATGTCGCCAGCGATTCCGCATACCGTTTCAACCGGGTCGCGCTATTTTCCATTAAGACCATCACGCCAGGGACGCTGGCTATCGTCGAAAAGCTGCACTGTTTAAACAGCGCTTCGTATTCCGTTTTGGTATAAATAAAAAGATGGGTGCAGTGCCGTTCCCAGGCGAGATTAATCAATTCCGTCGCCAGCGTTAACGCTAAGCCTTCACCGCGTACTGATTCGCTAATGGCCACGCATTTAATGATATTTCCGGCAATACCGCCGCAGGCAATAAGACGGTCATCACGGCTG
>NZ_JBHDVN010000126.1:0-591 GCF_046635365.1 Acinetobacter sp. NIOH-H-8 | reverse complement strand
CAATGGTATTGCCCTGATCGCGCAGTTTATGCAGCACGTCGAGGAGTTGCTGAATATCGGCGAAGTGCAGACCGGTGGTCGGCTCGTCGAGAATATACAGCGTCTGCCCGGTGCCGCGTTTTGACAGCTCACGCGCCAGCTTCACGCGCTGGGCTTCACCACCAGAAAGTGTGGTTGCGGACTGCCCCAGGCGAATGTACGTCAGACCAACGTCCATCAACGTTTGCAGCTTACGCGCCAGAGCTGGCACCGCATCAAAGAACTCACGCGCTTCTTCAATGGTCATATCCAGCACTTCGTGGATGGTCTTGCCTTTGTACTTAATCTCCAGCGTTTCCCGGTTATAGCGCTTGCCTTTGCACTGGTCGCACGGCACGTAAATATCCGGCAGAAAGTGCATTTCGACTTTAATGACGCCATCGCCCTGGCACGCTTCGCAGCGACCGCCGCGCACGTTGAAGCTGAATCGCCCTGGCGTGTAGCCGCGCGAGCGAGACTCCGGCACGCCAGCAAAAAGCTCACGAACCGGGGTAAAGACGCCCGTATAGGTCGCCGGGTTGGACCGCGGGGTGCGCCCGATCGGGCTCTGTT
>NZ_JBHDVN010000125.1:0-594 GCF_046635365.1 Acinetobacter sp. NIOH-H-8 | reverse complement strand
CATCAGAATACCGTATTTCATGAGCTAATTAAACCTGTTGTGCGACAGGATTTTGAACAACTTGCTAAAGTACACCATGTTGGACAGAAATTTAGAGCGGCTTCCCGGTGGGATCAGTTTATTGCCATATTGATGTCTCAATTCTCTTGTAGGCAAAGTCTGAGAGATATTCAATCCAATTTGGAGTGCCAACAGGAAAAGCTAAGTCATCTCGGAGCAAAGTCTATTCCCCGAAGCACGCTGGCACGAATCAATGAGCAGCAGCCTGCTGCCTTGTATCAACAGCTATTTTACAAGTTGCTTAAATACTATGAACACTCAAAAGTCGCTCATAAATTTCGCTTTAAGAATCCCTTGTATTCCTTGGATGCCAGTCATATTGACCTGTCGCTTTCCTTATGTGAATGGGCCAAAGTTCACGACTCAAAAGCCAGCATGAAACTCAGTATAGGATTGAATCACAGCAATGATATTCCTGAGTTTGTTGCAGTTGAAAATGGCAAAGAAAATGACATGGTACAAGGCCGCAAATTCCAGTTTCCTGCTGGCAGCATTGTAGTTTTTGATAAAGGCTATGTCGATTACCAATGGTAT
>NZ_JBHDVN010000124.1:0-618 GCF_046635365.1 Acinetobacter sp. NIOH-H-8 | reverse complement strand
TCCAACGCTCGCAGAAATTAAGAAAGAAGGGGAGTCTGGTCGTCGTAAGATCAGCCAGTACACCCGTTACGGTACTCTGGTGCTGGCGATATTCCAGTCGATCGGTATTGCTACCGGTTTGCCGAATATGCCTGGTATGCAGGGCCTGGTGATGAATCCAGGCTTTGCAGTCTATTTCACCGCTGTTGTAAGTCTGGTTACAGGGACCATGTTCCTGATGTGGCTCGGCGAACAGATTACTGAGCGCGGTATCGGTAACGGTATCTCAATCATCATCTTCGCTGGTATCGTTGCGGGACTCCCGCCAGCCATTGCCCATACTATCGAGCAAGCGCGTCAAGGCGACCTGCACTTCCTCGTGTTGCTGTTGGTTGCAGTATTAGTATTTGCAGTGACGTTCTTTGTTGTATTTGTTGAGCGTGGTCAACGCCGCATTGTGGTAAACTACGCGAAACGTCAGCAAGGTCGTCGTGTCTATGCTGCACAGAGCACACATTTACCGCTGAAAGTGAATATGGCGGGGGTAATCCCGGCAATCTTCGCTTCCAGTATTATTCTGTTCCCGGCGACCATCGCGTCATGGTTCGGGGGCGGTACTGGTTGGAACTGGCTGACAAC
>NZ_JBHDVN010000123.1:0-645 GCF_046635365.1 Acinetobacter sp. NIOH-H-8 | reverse complement strand
TGTAAAAGAAAGTTAAGTCGAAGGCTTTAAAATGGTTTTCAAGCTTTTTGGAGAAATTACAACTTCTTCTAAAACCACGCCTTATTCGATGCCTTATTTTGCAATTATTACCTTCAATTCCTACAGTAAATAACTTACCAATACTTTGCTTGCAGTTTTTAAAAGCAGTGATGAAACTGTCCCAATGATCACTTGCAATTCGGGTGTAGTGAATACCTAATTGTTTAAGCTTTGTCTTCAACCTTTGGACTGTAGCTAAATCTCTCTTACCCCAAACATAAGCAACAATCTCACCTGTTTCTCGATGGTAGGCGTAAATAAGCCATTGTTTATTATTTTTATTTCCAACGAAAGTCCAGAATTCATCTACTTCGAGAGATTCATAATGACTTTGTTTAGGCTGAATTTGATAGGCCGATTCAGTTAAAGTCCGTAAGACTTTACCGATACTAATGCGCTCAACTTCAGCGATATCTCGTATACCGCTGCCTCTGACCATTAACTGTAATATTTTACGAGTAATGCCAGAATTACATCCTAGATAGCTCAGAGCATGGTCACCAATAAACTGACGTTTGCAGTCTTTGCATTGGTAGTTTTGTTTCCCATCTACTTTGATGCCATTTTTCTTTATACTGTCACTGA
>NZ_JBHDVN010000122.1:0-690 GCF_046635365.1 Acinetobacter sp. NIOH-H-8 | reverse complement strand
CTTGAGGAGATCGCAACCTGCTTCCAGATGTTTGTCCGGGTTCTTCGGCAGAACGCGTCGGTAATCCGGGAAGCGACCATCCACCAGTTTCGAGGTGAAGATAAAGTCGCCAACGTGGGCGCGAATGTTGTTGCTGCCAATCTGCACGCGCAGCGGATTGTCGCCGCCGTCGAGCATACGCATCAGTTCAATCACGCCTTTACGCGGTACGATCACCGAATGGCTTGGCAAAGATTGACCAATTGGCATTGAACAGACCGCCAGACGGTGGCCGTCGGTTGCCACGGTGCGCAGTTCTTCACCTTCGGTTTCAAACAGCATACCATTTAAGTAATAGCGAACGTCCTGATGCGCCATAGAAAACTGGGTCGCTTCAATCAGGCGCTTCATCGTGGCCTGCGGCAGCGTAAATTCAACTTCGCTTTGCCAGTCGTCAAGATTCGGGAAATCGGCGGCAGGCAGCGTAGACAGCGAGAAGCGGCTACGGCCAGAACGCACCAGCATCCGATCGCCTTCCAACTGAACGGCAATCTCCGCGCCCTCCGGCAGGCCGCGGCAGATATCAAAGAATTTCCGCGCCGGCACGGTAGTGGCGCCTGGCTCATGCGGCTGAGAAAGCGTAACGCGCGCGACCATCTCCATTTCAAGATCGGTGCCGGTCAGAGAAAGCGTACCGTCCGCTACCTGGAG
>NZ_JBHDVN010000121.1:0-693 GCF_046635365.1 Acinetobacter sp. NIOH-H-8 | reverse complement strand
TGACGATGTATCTGAGGGTCTGTAGCTCAGTTGGTTAGAGCACACGCTTGATAAGCGTGGGGTCACAAGTTCAAGTCTTGTCAGACCCACCATCTGCCAGAAAACAGAAAATCAGAACATTGACTTAATTGATAAGCTGGGGACTTAGCTTAGTTGGTAGAGCGCCTGCTTTGCACGCAGGAGGTCAGGAGTTCGACTCTCCTAGTCTCCACCACGTATTCGTTCGAATACGTAATAAGCAAACGGTTTGATAGCTTATAGAGCTTAGTAAGAAAGCGGCGTATAATGCGCGGCATTGTTATTAACCTCTGTGATTTATCACAGTAATGCAGTCCGACGAGGATGCATTAAATCATTAACAGAATATATTTGAGTTGAAATAATTTGTTCATACTCATACAAGAGCGGAAACAAGAGATCGCGAGATTGATTGTTGAAGTGATTGAATGAGAACTAGCGAAATTAACTGAATCAAGCGTTTTGGTATATGAATCTAATTGAAGCTGTACAGTGCTTAAGTGCACGGAACAACGAACTGTGAGAGAAGCCAGTTTACTGGTGGATCTGTTGCTACACTGACTTGTAGGTGTAACGACTGTTTGGGGTTGTATAGTCAAGTAATTAAGTGCATGTGGTGGATGCCTTGGCAGTCAGAGGCGAAGAAAGACGTGATAGCCTGCGAAAAGCTCCGGG
>NZ_JBHDVN010000120.1:0-718 GCF_046635365.1 Acinetobacter sp. NIOH-H-8 | reverse complement strand
GGCTCTAGACTAGCAAAATGATTATGTTAGTCTAGAATCATGATAGAAAACAGTAAATTAAGTCACTACAAGATTAAAAAAATTATTCAATGCTTTTGTGTTGATATTCCTGCTTCCAAAACAGCCTTATTACTCAATTTAAATCGTAATACGATTAACTATTGGTACATGCTTTTTAGAGAAACTATCTATGATCATCAAACAGATTTAAGAGCTAAGTTTGTTGGTTCAATAGAAGTAGATGAAAGCTATTTTGGAGCGAAAAGGCAACGTGGGTTTCATGGAAAGTTAAAGCGTGGTCGTGGGACTCTAAAACAGCCAGTATTTGGAATATTCGAACGTAATGGGCGCGTCTATACTGAAATCGTACCTGACTGTAAAATGAAGACTTTACAAGAGGTTATCATTGGTAAAGTTTCACTTGAGAGTGTGATTTATAGTGATGGATGGCGTGGCTATAATGGTCTTGTTGATGTGGGTTATTCAAAGCATTTTAGGGTAAATCACGGAGCAAATGAGTTTGCTAGAGGAGAATGTCATATAAATGGAATAGAATCATTTTGGAGCTTTTGTAAAAGAAGGCTAGCAAAGTTTAACGGCATATCAAAAGAGTACTTTGATTATCATCTTAAAGAAACTGAATGGCGTTGGATGAGGGAACCTAATGAGTTAGCAACTGAGCTGTGGAACCTCATTAGGTAAAATTAAGTGTAAATCT
>NZ_JBHDVN010000119.1:0-738 GCF_046635365.1 Acinetobacter sp. NIOH-H-8 | reverse complement strand
GGCACTGTTGCAAATAACCACGAATGGTAAGCTGAAGACTGTTTTAGCTAAAGGTGCAGCATATGAATCCTTTCCATGGTCGGCATTTTCAGGGCGAAATCATTCTTTGGGCTGTGCGCTGGTATTGTAAATATGGCATTAGCTATCGTGAACTGCAGGAAATGCTGGCCGAACGGGGTGTGAATGTTGATCACACGACTATTTACCGTTGGGTTCAACGTTATGCTCCTGAAATAGAAAAACGTTTACGCTGGTATTGGCGTAATCCTACAGATCTGAGCTCGTGGCATATTGATGAAACCTATGTAAAAGTGAATGGACGATGGTCTTATCTGTATCGTGCAGTCGATCAACGTGGCGATACCATTGATTTTTATCTTTCTTCTAGACGTAATACCAAATCAGCATATTGTTTTCTTGGAAAAATTTTAAATAATGTGAAGAAGTGGCAAATTCCACAAGTGATCAACACGGATAAAGCACCCACATATGGACGTGCTTTATCACGGTTAAAACGGGAAGGTAAATGTCCACCAGACCTTGAGCACAGGCAGATTAAGTATAAAAATAACGTGATTGAATGTGATCATGGCAAGCTAAAGCGGATCATCAGGGCCACATTAGGATTCAAATCTATGAAGACGGCTTATGCCACAATTAAAGGTATTGAAGTCATGCGTGCACTACGTAAAGGACAAGCATCGTCATTTTATTATGGTCAGCCTCAGGGTGAAGTGT
>NZ_JBHDVN010000118.1:0-751 GCF_046635365.1 Acinetobacter sp. NIOH-H-8 | reverse complement strand
GGATCACAGGATATTTGCCGCCTCCCCGGAGCTTTTCGCAGGCTATCACGTCTTTCTTCGCCTCTGACTGCCAAGGCATCCACCACATGCACTTAATTACTTGACTATACAACCCCAAACAGTCGTTACACCTACAAGTCAGTGTAGCAACGTAGTTGTTTGCGATCTTGTGAACTTAATCACTGTACAGCTTCAATTAGATTCATATACCAAAACGCTTGATTCAGTTAATTTCGCTAGTTCTCATTCAATCACTTCAACAGTCAATCTTGCGACCTCTTGTTTCCGCTCTTTCATGAGTATGAACAAATTATTTCAACTCAAATATATTCTGTTAATGATTTAATGCATCCTCGTCGGATTGCATTACTGTGATAAATCACAGAGGTTAATAACAATGCCGCGCATTATACGCCGCTTTCTTACTAAGCTCTATAAGCTATCAAACCGTTTGCTTATTACGTAGTCTTTCAACTGCGCGAAGCGTAGCTTCTTGCTTAAATTTCAAGGAAAAGCATGCTTTTCTTGTCTTGAAATTTGGTGGAGACTAGGAGAGTCGAACTCCTGACCTCCTGCGTGCAAAGCAGGCGCTCTACCAACTAAGCTAAGTCCCCAGCTTATCAATAAGTCAATGTTCTGATTTTCTGTTTTCTGGCAGATGGTGGGTCTGACAAGACTTGAACTTGTGACCCCACGCTTATCAAGCGTGTGCTCTAACCAACTGAGCTACAGACCCTCAGATACATCGTCA
>NZ_JBHDVN010000117.1:0-812 GCF_046635365.1 Acinetobacter sp. NIOH-H-8 | reverse complement strand
CTTCATGTACAACCATCATTTTAAAGGCGAAGCTATAATCACGTTGTGTGCGTTTAACTCGTTGTTCTTGTGCATGTTCCATAAAATAAGTCTCTTAAGGTGTAAACTTATTTCAGGACGGGACATTTTTCCCAAATAAAAAAGCTCCATCAAGGAGCTTTTTTATAAGATCAGTTCTTATTTTTTATTGCCAATAATGGTTGACCACAACAGATCATCCAGCTCACTGCCATTAAAATAGACAGTCGCTTTTAAGGATTTAGGCTGATTTTGTTTGACTTCAACCACCTGCTCATAACTGTCAGTAATTTTAAGCACACCCTCTTTTGGCAGATGCTTATAATTATTCAACATCGTTTCGTCCATCTTGAACGGTGTAGTCGTATTAAAATCAAAACTATAACGGTAATCCGCCAGATTGGGTTGACCAATAATGCTGCCGCTGCTGGTTAAGGTACGAATACCATTACTGCCACTACCATAGTCATCTACAAGGCTATAGTTGTAATTATGCACCAGCAGATATGCCTTGCTCAGCTCATCATACTCAGCGCCAGATTTGCCTGCATTCTTGTCTTCTGCTACTCGCTGAAATTCCAGACGGTCAATTTTATAGCTTTCCAATGCACCTAGATTGTTTTTGCTTTTGGTATGAACAATCGTACCTGAAATCAGATAATCATCCTTTAGGGTCTGTTGACACTTACTGTTCATAATTAACCCTATAACGGTAGCCATAAAAATATACAGGCTAAGGCAACAGAACTTTGATAATTTCTTTTGAGCTTGTCATATCGAGTAGCTATTCCTCT
>NZ_JBHDVN010000116.1:0-820 GCF_046635365.1 Acinetobacter sp. NIOH-H-8 | reverse complement strand
GCCCAGACCCCAGCTCTTCTCGACGTGAATGCCGATGCTTTCAGCAATCGCCTTCGCGGAGTCGAAGTTGTCCAGATCAGCCATATCCGTTTCCGGACGATATTTCTTGATCGCTTCATGCATGGTCAGTTTTTCGAACGGCTTACCGAAGTCAAACACTTCATCACCGTATGGAACCTGGGTGGTGCCCAGAACATCCTGCGCCAGCGTACGGAACAGAGACTCAGTCAGCTCGATCAGGTCTTTGTAGTCCGCATACGCCATATAGAGTTCCATCATGGTGAACTCAGGATTATGGCGCACGGAGATGCCTTCGTTACGGAAGTTACGGTTAATTTCGAATACGCGTTCGAAGCCGCCAACCACCAGACGCTTCAGGTACAGTTCTGGCGCGATACGCAGGTACATGTCCAGATCCAGCGCGTTGTGATGGGTGATAAACGGACGGGCAGACGCGCCGCCTGGGATCACCTGCATCATCGGCGTTTCGACTTCCATAAAGCCGCGAGCAACCATAAACTGGCGAATACCGGCCAGGATCTTCGAACGGGTTTTGAAGGTATTACGGGATTCATCGTTAGAGATGAGATCCAGATAACGCTGGCGATAGCGCGCTTCCTGGTCCTGCAGGCCGTGGAATTTATCCGGCAACGGACGCAGCGCTTTCGTCAGCAGGCGCAGTTCGGTGCAGTGGATAGACAGCTCGCCGGTTTTGGTTTTGAACAGCTTACCTTTCGCGCCGAGGATATCGCCAAGATCCCACTTCTTGAACTGCTCGTTGTAAACGCCTTCCGGCAGATCATCGCGCGCCACATACAGC
>NZ_JBHDVN010000115.1:0-881 GCF_046635365.1 Acinetobacter sp. NIOH-H-8 | reverse complement strand
TATAGCTAAATACTAAATAAATCATTACAGTAATCTTTAAACAATTTATCAATATCTTTAACTCTAAATTTATTGCGAATCATTTTTACTCGTGACCACATTTTTTCTATAGGATTTAAGTCCGGGCTATATTTAGGAAGCCACACAATGTAATGGCCTGCACAACGTATCAACTCCTGAAGCCTTGTTCCTTTGTGAAAGGTGGCATTATCCATAATCAATACACTGGTTTTTTTCAGCTTTGGCAATAAATCCTGTTCAATCCAGCATTCAAATACCTCGGTATTCACTGAACAATCAAATACTCCAACTGTAAGCAATCTATTTTCGATTAATGCGCCAATCGCATTGCTACAATTTTTTAACTGCCAGTTAAATTCAGCTTCAGCTCGCGCTCCTTTAGG
Organism: Acinetobacter sp. NIOH-H-8; assembly: GCF_046635365.1. Taxonomy (NCBI): domain Bacteria; kingdom Pseudomonadati; phylum Pseudomonadota; class Gammaproteobacteria; order Moraxellales; family Moraxellaceae; genus Acinetobacter; species Acinetobacter sp. NIOH-H-8. The sequence continues at coordinate 477 of NZ_JBHDVN010000115.1, read as the reverse complement.
GCTATAACTATGCGATCTCGTACTTTCGCTTTGAAAACCACTTTCATCGATATAAACCAGTGGTAATTGTTGTTCTAAACATTCAATCAAGTTCTGAAATTGCCGACGTTGATTTTGATCTGCTTTAGGGTGCTTTAACGTCTTTTTTTACGCGATATTCCTGCAGCATGTAGCGCATTAAATACTGCATGTGTACTGACACCAAAACGTTCTGCCCGTTCACTGATGTAATCATCGGGATATTGTTCAACATCATTCAATATTTGCTCTTTGCTAATTTTAGCTGGGCGACCAGGAATAGGTTTAGTTACAGTGGACTTTTTCCAATTCTGAATCGTCTGTATACAGACGTTAAAATGCTGTGCTGCTTTTCGCACAGACATTTTATCTCTAGTCATAATTTCTATGACTTTGTCTTTAAAATCTTTTGAATATCCCATGTTTCTATTGTTCTATATTTTTAAGTATTTGGCTATA
>NZ_JBHDVN010000114.1:0-936 GCF_046635365.1 Acinetobacter sp. NIOH-H-8 | reverse complement strand
CCTCCATCTGTCATAGAAGGACATACCCCATAATGGCGTAATGCCGATTGATATAGTTCAGAGCAATACTGAGAGCCTCTGTCTGAATGATGAATCATCCTTGTCGCTCGATCCGTCACATGCTGCATCGCCATATGTAGAGCCTGCACAACATTCTCCGCACGCATATCATTCGATAACTTATAACCTTTAATCTGACGGGTATAAGCATCTGTCACTAAGGATAAATAATGTACGCCTTCAGCACTCTCAACATAAGTAATATCACTAACAAAGACTTCGTTGGCTTGCACTGCTGAATAATCCTTTAATAAATTTGGATGCTTCTTCATCCAATGCTTGCTATCCGTAGTTTTTGTATAGCGACGCTTGGGGCGAATCAATAAATTATGCTCTTTCAATATTTTAAATAACTGATCCCGTCCACACTTTAAACCACGCTGCAACAATTTGCCTTTAATAAGCCAATACAGCTTACGTGTTCCGATACTTGGCATGAGACAACGATATTCCATAACCAACTCAAGTATTTGTTCAGTTGCTTGTGCAGTCATTTGAGCACGTTTTTCTGCTTGATAATAAGCTTGTCGGGTGATTCCCAACCACTGACAATAACGTGAAACGCTTAGTCTTCTTTGGCTTTGCCAATCTTTGAAACGTGCTCGGTATACTTTTTTCCAAGATCAGTCCCACATTCTTTATCAATGTGATAAATCACATCCTGAATAAATTCAGTTTTAAGCTTTTCTGCGGCTAACTGCTTTTCTAATTGGCGGATTCGTTGTTGGGGGGTTAATTGGCGTTTAGAAGAAGTCGGCATATTCGAAGTCCAGTCCTGTTGTCCGTGCTTGCGTAACCATACCAGCACAGTTGATCTTCCTTGAATACCATATTTTGCCTGAGCTTGTTTATAAGTAATTTGCCCTTTTTCTACTT
>NZ_JBHDVN010000113.1:0-954 GCF_046635365.1 Acinetobacter sp. NIOH-H-8 | reverse complement strand
GATGACTTCATAATTTGAATTGTTGGCTTATTTTTATGGATCAGTTGATATGCACACAAGGACGCGTAAATCCCTCCTAGAAATCCATGAACACTACGTGCTTTGCTTGTCACTAAATTGTACTGACCTTTCAATAAACTGAATAAAGTCTCTATCTTATTGCGCTGTTTTAAGTGATATTTATCTGACTCAGAAAGTTGTATAGCCTGCATATTTTTTCGATGATAGGTAATTAAATCAATACCTTGCTCTTTCAACCTACTCTTCAGTTCTTGACTAATATAGCCACGATCTCCATACAACTTTGCTTCCATCTCTTTAACGAGTCTCTCAACCATTTTGATATCAGCCAAATGTCCATTGGATAAAGCAGAACAAGCAATTTCACCAAATTGATTCATCACAATATGTAATTTACAGCCATAAAACCAGCCCATTGAGCTTCTACCACGTGATGCAATTTGGACTAATGATTTATGGCGTTGAATACGTTGATTTTTACAAACTGGCAGAGTTGTTGAATCAATCCATAAATATTGTGTACCTTGGCCTTTCATTAGCGCCACATGTAAAGCGTGTAGAGCTAATTGATGTCTATTAATCAGATGAATCATCCGTTGGTAACAGGGTAAGCTTTTAAATAAATGATTTTTATCCTGTTTCAACCATGTGAAAAATGCTTTGAAATTAGTGAAATGAGAACATTTATACCAGATCGCGATAAAAGTGATTTCTGAGATACTCAAGTGAGCGGTTCGGACTCTGGAGAAACGACGACTTTGTTTAAGGAAATTCCAGTAGGTTGCTTCAAATTTAAGAAAGAAATCATCAATTACGCAAAATAATTCGGTACTATTAAACATCGGGACTAGAGTTTTAAGTTTTGTGTGGTAACTCAACTGATGGCTCTAGTCCTCTTATTTTTCAAGTCAATTTTTTATCCGCGATTCGGGT
>NZ_JBHDVN010000112.1:0-1039 GCF_046635365.1 Acinetobacter sp. NIOH-H-8 | reverse complement strand
GGCTTTGTTGCACAAACCTATCTGTAAAGGCTTTTTCAGCGATATAATTTTCAAATGAAGAAGCCTACACACAAAATCTACCGCACAACCAATTGGCCCGCATATAACCGAGCACTCATGAGTCGCGGAAATATTGCCATTTGGTTTGATCCTGCTACACAATGGTATGCTCCATCAAAAGGCAAACAAGGGCGAAATCAAACCTACTCCGACGCAGCCATCCAATGCTGCTTAATGATTAAATCCTTATTCCGTCTGTCTTTACGTATGGTCACTGGCTTTGTGCAAAGTCTGATTAAACTTTGCGGATTAAATTGGACCGCACCAGATTATTCCACCATTTGTAGAAGACAAAAGCATATTGATATTGCAATCAGCTACCAAAAAAGTAGCGATGGGCTGCATCTACTCGTAGACTCTACAGGCATGAAGTTTCTAGATGAGGGCGAATGGAAACGCAAGAAACATGGAGCTGAATATCGTCGCCAATGGCGTAAACTACATATTGGTATAGATGCCAAAACCCTACAAATACGCGCTATTCAGCTCACAACCAATAATGTCAGTGATTCACAGGTGCTTGGTGATTTACTTAATCAGATTCCACAAGATGAGCAGATTGACTATGTTTATACCGATGGAGCTTATGACACCAAGCAATGCCGTCAGGTCATTGCAGATCGGCAAGCACATGCGGTGATTCCACCTAGAAAAAATGCGAAACCATGGAAAGATACAAAGAGTAGCTCTCTAGAGCGAAATGAATTACTTCGAACAGTTAAACGTTTAGGCAGGACATTATGGAAAAAATGGTCAGGCTATCATCGCCGCAGTTTGGTGGAAACCAAGATGCATTGCATCAAATTATTAGGCGATAAATTAATGGCAAGAAGCTTTCCTAGTCAGGTGAATGAAATTCATGCACGTGTAGCAGTCCTCAACCGATTTACGGAATTAGGTCGATCACTTACCCAAGTTACGCCTTAAATTTGGCTCAATTAGGGGCGCTTTGCATTTCAAATCTTTGTGCAACAAAGCC
>NZ_JBHDVN010000111.1:0-1553 GCF_046635365.1 Acinetobacter sp. NIOH-H-8 | reverse complement strand
AAGGCAGATAATGATGCTTTGGCACCTTCACCAGTCGCGATGATGATCTGTTTGTAAGGAACAGTGGTACAGTCACCTGCAGCAAATACACCTTTCACATTGGTTTCGTTGCGCTCGTTAATCACAATCTCACCACGGTTAGTTAACTCAACATCGGTTCCTTTCAGGAAGTCGGTGTTCGGCAACAAACCGATCTGAACGAAGATCCCTGCAAGTTCTACTGTGTGCTCTTCATCAGTTGCACGGTCTTTGTATTTCAACGCTGTGACTTGTGAACCATCACCGATCACTTCGGTAGAAAGTGCATTTTTGATCACAGTCGTATTTGGCAAGCTGTTCAGTTTGTCCTGCAATACCTGATCCGCACGAAGTTTAGTATCGAACTCAACCAGCGTTACATGCTCAACAATACCTGCAAGGTCAATCGCAGCTTCTACACCCGAGTTACCGCCACCAATCACTGCCACACGTTTGCCTTTGAACAAAGGACCATCACAGTGTGGGCAGTAAGCCACGCCACGAGTTTTGTATTCCTGTTCACCTGGAACATTCATCTCTCTCCAGCGTGCACCGGTAGATAAAATCACAGTTTTAGATTCAAGTTTGGCACCATTTTCTAAAGTCACTTCTACCAGACCATTGGCTGTACTATCTGCACCTTTGATGTCAGAAACACGTTGCAGGTTCATGATGTCAACACCGTATTCACGAACGTGTGCTTCCATTTCAGCGGCAAATTTCGGACCTTGGGTTTTTTGCACTGAGGTATAGTTTTCGATGTCCATGGTATCCATCACCTGACCGCCCATGCGTTCAGCCACGATGCCAGTTTTGATGCCTTTACGTGCTGCATAGATCGCTGCAGTATTCCCTGCAGGTCCACCACCAATCACTAGGATATCAAATGCATCTTTGGCATTCAGTTTTTCAGCAGCTTTAGCTGCGGCATTGGTATCCAGTTTGGCAATGATTTCTTCCAGCGTCATACGACCCTGACCGATATGTTCATTGTCTTGGAAGACCATCGGTACGGCCATGATTTTACGTTCTTCTACTTCGTCCTGGAAGAAAGCCCCATCAATCATGGTTGCTGTTGTACCCGGGTTATAGATGGCAATCAGGTTCAATGCCTGCACCACATCAGGACAGTTATGGCAGCTTAAAGAGACAAATACATCAAAGTCAGATTTAATGCCTAAACCTTTAATCGATTCCAGAACTTCGGCAGAGACTTTTGGTGCATAGCCTGAAGTTTGTAACAATGCCAGAATCAGGGAAGTAAACTCATGACCCATCGGCAAGCCTGCAAAGAACACACGAGGCTGTTCACCGGCTTTTGCCACACCAAAGCTTGGTGCACGTTTGTTGGTACCGTCAAAACGGGCAGTCACTAAATCAGAAAGTTGCGCGATTTCCTCAACCAGTTCTTTGATTTTGGCTGATTTGTCAGAGCCATCCAGAGTTGCCACTAATTCAATCGGGCCCTCCAAACGTTCAAGTAGTGTTTTTAATTGAGCTGAAGTATTTTGATCTAACATTGCTAACGTCTCCAA
>NZ_JBHDVN010000110.1:0-1639 GCF_046635365.1 Acinetobacter sp. NIOH-H-8 | reverse complement strand
TAAGTCAATGTTCTGATTTTCTGTTTTCTGGCAGATGGTGGGTCTGACAAGACTTGAACTTGTGACCCCACGCTTATCAAGCGTGTGCTCTAACCAACTGAGCTACAGACCCTCAGATACATCGTCATGAAGAACAACTTGTTGTGGATTCTTACCAATCGTCAATCTTTCGTTAAGGAGGTGATCCAGCCGCAGGTTCCCCTACGGCTACCTTGTTACGACTTCACCCCAGTCATCGGCCACACCGTGGTAAGCGTCCTCCCTAAGGTTAGACTACCTACTTCTGGTGCAACAAACTCCCATGGTGTGACGGGCGGTGTGTACAAGGCCCGGGAACGTATTCACCGCGGCATTCTGATCCGCGATTACTAGCGATTCCGACTTCACGCAGTCGAGTTGCAGACTGCGATCCGGACTACGATCGGCTTTTTGAGATTAGCATCTGCTCGCGCAGTAGCAACCCTTTGTACCGACCATTGTAGCACGTGTGTAGCCCTGGCCGTAAGGGCCATGATGACTTGACGTCGTCCCCGCCTTCCTCCAGTTTGTCACTGGCAGTATCCTTAAAGTTCCCACCCGAAGTGCTGGCAAATAAGGAAAAGGGTTGCGCTCGTTGCGGGACTTAACCCAACATCTCACGACACGAGCTGACGACAGCCATGCAGCACCTGTATCAGAGTTCCCGAAGGCACCAATCCATCTCTGGAAAGTTCTCTGTATGTCAAGGCCAGGTAAGGTTCTTCGCGTTGCATCGAATTAAACCACATGCTCCACCGCTTGTGCGGGCCCCCGTCAATTCATTTGAGTTTTAGTCTTGCGACCGTACTCCCCAGGCGGTCTACTTATCGCGTTAGCTGCGCCACTAAAGCCTCAAGGGCCCCAACGGCTAGTAGACATCGTTTACGGCATGGACTACCAGGGTATCTAATCCTGTTTGCTCCCCATGCTTTCGCACCTCAGTGTCAGTATTAGGCCAGATGGCTGCCTTCGCCATCGGTATTCCTCCAGATCTCTACGCATTTCACCGCTACACCTGGAATTCTACCATCCTCTCCCATACTCTAGCTAACCAGTATCGAATGCAATTCCCAAGTTAAGCTCGGGGATTTCACATTTGACTTAATTAGCCACCTACGCGCGCTTTACGCCCAGTAAATCCGATTAACGCTTGCACCCTCTGTATTACCGCGGCTGCTGGCACAGAGTTAGCCGGTGCTTATTCTGCGAGTAACGTCCACTTATCCCAGGTATTAACCAGGTAAGCCTCCTCCTCGCTTAAAGTGCTTTACAACCAAAAGGCCTTCTTCACACACGCGGCATGGCTGGATCAGGGTTCCCCCCATTGTCCAATATTCCCCACTGCTGCCTCCCGTAGGAGTCTGGGCCGTGTCTCAGTCCCAGTGTGGCGGATCATCCTCTCAGACCCGCTACAGATCGTCGCCTTGGTAGGCCTTTACCCCACCAACTAGCTAATCCGACTTAGGCTCATCTATTAGCGCAAGGTCCGAAGATCCCCTGCTTTCTCCCGTAGGACGTATGCGGTATTAGCGTCCCTTTCGGAACGTTGTCCCCCACTAATAGGCAGATTCCTAAGCATTACTCACCCGTCCGCCGCTAGGAATCAGGTGCAAGCACCCTA
>NZ_JBHDVN010000109.1:0-1640 GCF_046635365.1 Acinetobacter sp. NIOH-H-8 | reverse complement strand
CGTGGTTTTAGAAGAAGTTGTAATTTCTCCAAAAAGCTTGAAAACCATTTTAAAGCCTTCGACTTAACTTTCTTTTACATCAATAATGGCTTCATTTAATGTCAGCATACTTTTTAAAACACCACCAGAAATACATATATAAAAGAGAGAGCGGAGGTTATGCAATGGTGGAGTGACTATATAAAATCTCTTTTAAAATAAATAATTTAAGAAAATGCCATCATTGAGGTGGCATTTTTTTGTGAGTTTTCAACGAAAATAATTTTTAAAAAAAAACTTTTGGTAGGCTTAAGTCTGAATTACATAATTTTGGAGTCCATAATTGTGGATTACTTTAGAAAAAGCCGCCGTAGCATGTTACGTGATACCGCAAGTCTTGATATTTCAGCTTTGCTTCCTCCCACTCAAGCAATTAAACCGCTGCGCCTTAAATACAAGCAAGTTTGTGAATTATTGAATGTGTCACGTGATTGTTTGCGCAAAATCATGGAAAGTGATCAATCTTTTCCAAAGCCGTTAAAGAGTGGATCTTCCCGTCAGTCTGCTGTTTATTTTGATACAGAAGAAATTGAAGTGTGGTATGCGAAGCAGAAAGAAAAATGCCGTAGAGAGCAAATGAGAAGTTAATCAGAAAGTTAAAAAGGGTATTAAACATGATTAAAAAAATTGGAAAAAGTCCAGTTAATAAAACATATGCGGTTGTAACTAGGTTAGATCAGCCATATATCAATTGGACAGGTGACCAAATTGATATCGATGGCATATTGGAAGATAGGGAGAAAAAGCCTGTAATTTTTAGTGAGGGTTTGTGGTTGGAAATACATGAAATGCCACACATATTCGTTGGTTACATGACGCTATGTAGGTATCTACATCTTAAATGCATTGGAATGGATGAGTTGGTTGTACAGCTTTATGGAAAGAAAGAACCCGCGAATGAAGAAAAAGAACAGCTTATTGAAATCAGATATTGTTAGGTGGTACGAAATGGATAAATTTAAAAAACTACAAATGTATTGCATTGCGATTAGCTAATTTGGCGATATGCGCATACATTCAACTGATATGTATCTCATATGTGCTTCAACATTAAAGGAGCTGTGTTTTGATGAGAAACTGAAGTTGAATAAAAATAGAACTGTTCAGGAATTAGATAAGCATCATCCTTTGGGTGGATATTTTTGGTTACTAAATGGCGGGCGACAAATATACCAGCTTGGCGAGAATATGCTGGATGTGTATGACGCTTTATGTTTGCTTGGATTGATTGGGAAATTTACCAATCTTTTTGGTAATCAAAAGTTAACTGATAAGGAGAGAGAATATATTAAGAAATTTACAGCGATATGATTTTTTAAAACTTTTAACCGCCTTCGGGTGGTTTTTTTGTTTACTTTAATTTTGGAAATTTGCCGTATATACGAAAAATTAAAATAAAATGATTTACATATTTTTTAATAATAATCAACATATTATATTTTTAATTCTTGTATTAGACATTTGATAACTTCATAGTTACCACAGTTACCACAGTTACCACAGTTACCACAGTTACCACAGTTACCACAGTTACCACAGTTACCACAGTTACCACAGTTACCACAGTTACCACAGTTACCACAGTTACCACAGTTACCACA
>NZ_JBHDVN010000108.1:0-1699 GCF_046635365.1 Acinetobacter sp. NIOH-H-8 | reverse complement strand
TATTTAAAACCTACTCAAACCTACTTATGTGGATTTGATGTTTAATTCCTACTTCACCATCAAGAACCAAAAGCATCTGCTTTTGGAATTACCCCAACTCCATAGGCTGTCACGGTGTAACTCACCGCCTTAATCACCACTTAAGCAGCAATTAAATCCTTATCAGCGTGATTTAAGATATTAATTGCTGCATTAATATCTCGACTTTGCTTGGTGTGACAAACAGAACACTTCCACTCACGAATTGAAAGTGTAAGAGATTGATTTAATTCACCACAGCAAGAACACATTTTACTACTTGGGAAGAATCGACCAACAGACAATATAGATTTTCCATGCTGTTTAGCCTTGTAAATCAATTGTCTTTTAAACTCATAAAAACCCATATCAGATATAGCTCTTGCGAGTTTTCGATTCTTCACCATGCCTTTAACGTTTAAATCTTCAATTGCGATCACATCAAAACGTGTAACCAGATCAGTTGTGACCTGGTGAAGATTATTTTTACGAAGGCAAGCTATTTTGTAGTGCAGGCGAGAAAGCTTGGTTTTTGCTTTTTCCCGATTCTGACTACCTTTTTTCTTGCGACTAAAAGACTTGTTGAGTCTTTTTAGTTTAGCAAGCTGTCTTTTGAGTGGTGCAAGTGATGGTATAACCTCACCATTTGAAAGGGTAGCAAGACTAGATACCCCTAGATCCACACCAATAGACAACCCTGTTTTGGGTTTTAGTTTTTCAATCTGAGCCAATTCAACAGCAATCGACACAAACCACTTGCGACCTTGTTTAAAAACTTTAGCTGACAAGATTTTACCTTTGTATCGTAAAGCCTCAGTCATCCTCACCCAACCTAAATTGGGGATTTTAATAGATTTATTATCTATACTGAATTGATCATTTGATAATGAAAAGCGATCATCCTTACCTTTTTTCCTTGGCTTGGGGTATTTACTTAGACCACTAAAAAACCGATCAAAAGCATTACCTAGTTGCTTGATAGCAAGCTGTGGCGAACATTTAGTCACCTTCTTCATGAAAGGGTATTTTTCAAATTTAAAAGAATTTAGATGTTTTCTTAGTTTTGCCTCTTTAGGCTTGTTTAGTAAGTTCCGATCTACTTCAACACCATAATATTCACACTGATCTCGATATTCCTTATCAGCTTTATATTGCCGTTGCCATTCCTTTAACGCCCAATTATACGTTAAACGAGCAACACCACACGCTTGAGCGAAATAGCTTGCTTGCTTATTATTAGGCATCAACTCAATGACATGCCCTCGTATAAATCGACTCATAGTGCTTCTTTAACAGCCTGTATTAACTTTTGATTCTTCTTGCTGCGACTACCATATAATCTTGCGGAGAACACTGTAATAATTTCCAATACATCTTGAGCAAGTTCTTCTTCAAAACTCAGATTTTCACCTTGATTAATAATCACAATTTCAACATTACGTGCTTCGCATAAAGCGAATACCAATTCTGCACCAAAGCGTAATAATCGGTCTTTATGGGTAAGAACTAAGCGACCAATTTCATTATCAATAATCCCATCTAAAAGGGCTTTTAACCCCTTTTTGCGATAATTCATTCCTGAACCAAGATCGCTAATTAATTCAAATGTCCAACCTTGCTTGGCGCAATACATCTCCAAAACTTGTTTCTGCCTTTCAAGATCAGCCTTTTGGTCGTGACT
>NZ_JBHDVN010000107.1:0-1727 GCF_046635365.1 Acinetobacter sp. NIOH-H-8 | reverse complement strand
TTTTCATGTTATCCACTATTCGAGAACAATGGTTCTCCAATATTCGCGGGGATGTTCTTGCGGGTATTGTTGTTGCTTTGGCTCTAATTCCTGAAGCAATTGCCTTCTCCATCATTGCAGGTGTCGACCCTAAAGTCGGGCTATATGCTTCATTCTGTATTGCAGTCGTGATTGCTTTCGTAGGTGGTCGCCCTGGTATGATTTCTGCTGCAACTGGTGCAATGGCTTTATTAATGGTCACACTGGTTAAAGAGCATGGTCTGCAATACTTATTAGCAGCCACAATTTTGACAGGATTTATTCAAATCCTAGCAGGTTATCTAAAATTAGGTGCTCTGATGCGGTTTGTATCAAAGTCAGTCGTGATTGGCTTTGTGAATGCCTTAGCTATTCTAATTTTTATGGCTCAATTGCCTGAACTCACCAATGTGACATGGCATGTCTATGCGATGACAGTTGGAGGTTTAGCTATTATTTATCTATTCCCTTATATCCCAGTGATAGGGAAGCTTTTACCCTCTCCTCTCATTTGTATTGTCCTCCTTACGCTCTTTGCCTTGTTCATTGGTTTAGATGTAAGAACCGTAGGCGATATGGGGCAATTACCAGATACGCTACCAATTTTCTTACTTCCTGATATTCCTTTAAATCTTGAAACTTTAGCTATTATTTTGCCTTATTCACTGGGATTAGCAGCCGTCGGTTTGCTTGAATCTATGATGACCGCAACAATTGTCGACGATTTAACAGATACCACCAGTGATAAAAACCGAGAATGTAAAGGGCAAGGTGTTGCCAATGTCGCTTCAGGCTTCTTAGGCGGAATGGCAGGCTGTGCCATGATTGGTCAATCCATTATTAATGTGAAATCTGGTGGACGTACCCGTTTATCATCATTTAGTGCAGGGGTCTTTCTGTTAATTATGGTGGTGTTTATCAGTGACTGGCTTAAAGCCATTCCAATGGCTGCACTGGTTGCTGTCATGATCATGGTAGCAATTGGAACATTTAACTGGGATTCACTACGCAATATCCGCCAATATCCCTTATCTAGCAATATTGTGATGATCGTTACAGTCATCGTGGTCGTTGCGACACATAATTTGGCTTATGGCGTATTAGTTGGTGTACTTCTTTCTGCATTATTTTTTGCCAACAAAATTGAACGCTACATGGCAATTCAGTCCGAATTTAATGAACCTGAAAATACCCGTATTTATACGGTAACAGGTCAAGTGTTCTTCAGCTCAGCAGATAAATTTACTTCTGCATTTGATTTCAAAGAAGCACTTTCAAAAGTTGTGATTGATGTTAGTCAGGCTCACTTCTGGGATGTGTCTGCGGTCGCTGCCGTAGATAAAGTGGTCATTAAGTTTAGACGTGAAGGAACAGAAGTCGAACTTATTGGAATGAATGAAGCTAGTAAAACATTAGTCGATAAGTTTGGTATCCACGACAAACCAGATGCTTTAGATCGCTTAAATAGCCACTAAGAGGGATTAGTTATGTCAAAAATTATGGCACTGTTGCAAATAGAGATTTGAGTCGATGATGTTCCCTTTAAAAAGTACTTAGAGACCGAAAACCCTGTTGATTAGATACACTTCACCCTGAGGCTGACCATAATAAAATGACGATGCTTGTCCTTTACGTAGTGCACGCATGACTTCAATACCTTTAATTGTGGCATAAGCCGTCTTCATAGATTTGAATCCTAATGTGGCCCT
>NZ_JBHDVN010000106.1:0-1789 GCF_046635365.1 Acinetobacter sp. NIOH-H-8 | reverse complement strand
CTTGACTCAAGCATTAATGCAGTACGATCTTCAAAGTTAAGATGATGGTATGACAATTTTATATACTCCATAAACCCTTTAAATTAATTAGGTGGTTTATGTCGCACTTCAAGTTTTACTCTGCCGTTGCTTCTATTTCTGATTTATATTTTAAAAATATATTTAATGATTTAAGCCTCAGTGCCAATATTATTAACAATGGCTTTCATAATGAGCAGTTATTAAAAACTGAATTAAACAGATTGATTCAACAATCTAATTCTTTTAGCAGTGTTTTGATCAGCGATGCAGATGGTCATGTCATCGAATATGCGCCTGAAACCTTGAAATTAGATAAAGTTGCGATTATCCGGTCTTTGGGCTTTAGCAAATCACTCGAATCAAAGAAGCCTTATATTTCCTCACCCTATTATTCATTAAAAGGTAATCTGGTCGTCCTAGTTAGTTTTCCCATCTTTGATCAGAATAATAAATACCAAGGCTTTATTGCAGGGTTTATCTATTTACATGAAGAATCCTTATTAAAGACACTTTTAAGCGAAAATTATGGTTATAAAAATAGCTACTTATATGTTTTTGATAAAGAACATAAAATTATTTATCATCCAGAAAGAGAGAGAATTGGAAAAACATTCCAACACAATACCGGTTTAGCTTATATGGAGTCTCATAGCTCAGGAAAAATAAAATTAAACAACGATATGGGAGTTAGCGAACTAGCAAGTTTTGCAAAAATTCCTACGACTAACTGGACCGTGGTGTTTCAGCAGCCTACAGAAGATTTATTCGCCCAAGCCCGTCTTCTTGCCTACAAAGTGATTGGCACAATTTTTGTTATCTATATTATTATCTTTTTAATCATCTGGCGTATTTCAAAATTTATTACCTCTCCATTAAATGATCTTGCCAAAATGGCAAGTCATTTGAATGATCCAGGTATCACTGAAAAGATTAATCATATTAAGCCTTGGTATTTTGAAGTTTTTAAATTCAAGAAGTCCCTATTATCTAGTGTAAAGGTTTTTAATCAGGAGATTGAAGAACTTAAACAGGATACTTTAACCGATCCTTTAACCGGCTTTTATAATCGTCGTGGCTTTGAACTATTTTTAAATGATTTAATTAGCAATAAAACTTATTTTGCTGTGGTGGTTTTGGATATTGACTATTTCAAGAAAATCAATGATCGTCATGGGCATGATATGGGTGATGTGGTATTAACCAAAGTTGCCGGATTTATTCGGGCAAGTTTTCGCGAACAGGATATTTGCTGCCGCGTTGGTGGTGAAGAGTTTATTATTCTTGCGCCAGTCAAAGAGATTTCCCAAGCCTCTAAAATTGCTGAAAGATTAAGACATAAACTGGCATCGACTTATTTACTTGAAGTTGGTGTAGTGACTGCCTCACTCGGTATTGCACACTGGCCTTTAACTTCTTCCGATATTAAAGAAGTTTTAAAACAAGCAGATACGAATTTATATCAAGCCAAACATTTAGGGAGAAATCGTGTGGTGACAGGTGAATAAAGTGCCTAGTAATAATATTTTTATACAGTTATTAAGTAGATAATTTAAATATATTATTTTGTTATTGTGTTATGGGGTTTAGATCTTTTATTCAAAAAAACAGTATAATTTCTCTAATACTTCTAGGTTTATATAGAGGGGCAGAGTAAAACTTGAAGTGCGACATAAACCACCTAATTAATTTAAAGGGTTTATGGAGTATATAAAATTGTCATACCATCATCTTAACTTTGAAGATCGTACTGCATTAATGCTTGAGTCAA
>NZ_JBHDVN010000105.1:0-2021 GCF_046635365.1 Acinetobacter sp. NIOH-H-8 | reverse complement strand
CCCGGACTTAAATCCTATAGAAAAAATGTGGTCACGAGTAAAAATGATTCGCAATAAATTTAGAGTTAAAGATATTGATAAATTGTTTAAAGATTACTGTAATGATTTATTTAGTATTTAGCTATATACAACTTGCGATTACTTATGTACTGCCCCGCCAGATCAGTGACGCATTACAGCCACGACGGGTATTAATTCAAAAGAGTTCAATCGAACATCATTGGCTAATTCAAACAATTGAATGTTTTGACAGCGCGACCAATCAGGAAGTACATATTAGGCCTGCAGATGAACTCGGACAGCAAACACTTCATCAGATTCTGGACGAGTTTGACCGTTATGATGTAAATGTCACATTAAAAGTTTTCTGAAATAATGCTTTTCTCAGAGCGTATTTTTGAAGAAGTTCATTTAGATCATCTATGTAGATAGCTTGATCCTATATAACATAAAAAATTAAGAAACTGAGAAATGATAGGAATTTATCCAATCTCTTTGAATTAAATTTATCAGTTTTTATTCTGTATCAAACTATTTATAAAGAAGCTGAACTAAAATATCGAAATCAAGCTCATCATTGGATGAGCTATTATCTTTCTTTAAACGTCATAAAGCAGCTTAAGGAATCCCGAATCCTTATTTAGGATCCAAAACACGATAGATACAGTCGGTCTGCTCACTGGCAAATAACAGTTCAATCGTTGGCCGGATAATTTCATCATCCACGACAATATATTCGACTTGCTGTTCCAAACGCTGGGACGGATCACTATGCTGAGCGCCAGCACGTAGTAATGCTTTTACATTCAGAATTTTGCCATACTGGTTTTTGACTTGCACTTCAATTAAATCTTTTGTCATCGTCATACCTCCCTTTATTGGCATTATTAAATTTGCTTGTCTGAATTCTTATAACATAGTTATTTGAAAGGCTTTCAAACGAATATGTAAGATTTTTTAGCGAGCACCTTTTATTGACTATATATTGTCGCTAATGAAGAATGTGCCATACAAATAAAAGAGTCAAAATTATTAATAACTCACGCTTAAAATTTTGCATTAAAAAGCCCGCATCGCTGCGGGCTCTGTGTTGGATGGCTAGTGCTAGATCTATTGCCTGAACCGAAGTTCGAACTCAACTAACTGTCATTGATCCGTCCAACTTATTGGTAGCGTCGTTTCGTTTTATAACCTACCATGAGTTCAATATAGCAGGATTTTTTTACCTACAATACGCTTTTACACTTCTAAAAGAAGACTTATACAATATTTAAATTGTGCTTTTTCAAAAGCAGATTAAAATATTTTGGCTGGCTCAATAGAGCACTACAAACAATTCTATTCTTTTCTATCTCTACATCCTATCTATTTAAATTTCAATAAAAAATATTCTTTATTTATGTGAAAAATGAATAATTTCATCTAAATACAATTTCAAGTCTTAAGTAAAAGAGTTCGCTATTAAGGCGATTGATTAGCCACTAAAAGTAATAGCGAAAACCAAATTGATAAGTAACCCCATTTAAGTCCAGATCATCACTCTTACCAGAGACACATGCGCCATTCATACAAATCTTGGCGTCACGGTTAAACATCCATTGATAACCAAAAGATCCAAATAAATCTGCTTCAGGAGCAACTTTATAACCGACTTCCAATGCAACGGGAATTGTAAAATAATCCAATTCAAGATCGATTCGACCAAGATCTGCATCCGTTTCACTTTCATCTACCCAGCTCATTCCCAGACCTATAGAAACTGCTGAATAAAGCTGATCATTTTCCAGAAATTTATTTTTTATCCCCACTGCAACTTGATTGTAATCAATATCTGAACTTTGAAATTTATATTCGGCCCATAAGCTGGCCGTTGGATGGGATTGATATTCACCATTAATAGATCTCTTGCGAAAGTCGTTATTGCAAGTTCATCCGGTTTACCAGTGCAGCGATTAAGTTAATGCGTAAACCGAATCTTTTCCGTCTATTTCGATAGCGTTCACTTAGTATTCTAAATCTTT
>NZ_JBHDVN010000104.1:0-2042 GCF_046635365.1 Acinetobacter sp. NIOH-H-8 | reverse complement strand
CTGCAAATTTACGAGCATCAGTCGGTACAACTGGTGATTCATACGATAATGCTCTGGCTGAAACGGTGAATGGCTTATACAAAACAGAGGTGATTGAATATTTAAAAGCAGATTGGCAAGGTTTAGCAGATGTACAACTTGCGACACTAAACTGGGTAGATTGGTTCAATAAAAAGCGTGTACACAGTGTACTGGGTTATGTATCGCCTTTTGAGTTTGAAGCAATGTACTATGATAAGATTAACCCGTTAGGTCAGGTGGCCTAACTTAAATAAAAAAAATCTCCGACAAACCCGGTACGGTTCAATGATGGGTATGTCTAATATTAGCCTACTTTTTGAACCCCCACCCGAATTTGGACTTAAAATTAATATGATATCAATGTTGCTTGGCATATCCCTAATAGTCTTAACTATCATTGTAGTTTGGTATTTTATTAGTACTATAATAATTATTAATAAAAGAAGCACTTTAACAGCTATATTGGCTTTTCTTTTTTCACCCTTTGGGCATATTTTTTTCTATCAATCTAGTAAAGTCGAATTAACTTTAGAAGAAAAACGGAAATTTATACGTTTTTTTATTGGGCGGATTCAAGCGGCAAGTGCAACAGTATAAAAACCAGCCATAACTTCACTCGGTGTATACCAACCTAGTGTTTTTCTAGGACGATGGTTGAGTGCAAATTCTATCTGCTCTATTTGTTCGTTTGACACGCCATCAAACGATGATGATTTTGGCAGATATTGACGGATTAAACCATTCGTATTTTCATTTCTAGCTCGCTGAATAGACTTGTAAGGATCAGCAAAATACGTCTCTATGCCAGCATCAGTAATTCTTTTGTGTTCGGAAAATTCTTTGCCATTATCAAATGTCACACTATAAGCATGGCTCATTTGTAAACGATCTAATGCACAAGTAATCGTTTGAGAGGATGCTCTTATTGGCCCTAAATGAACAATATGTACATACAGGCTCTTTCGATCAACGAGAGTCAATAAAGCACCTTTATGATGTTTACCAATCACCGTGTCACCTTCGAAATCTCCTAAACGTTGTCGTTGATCAATGACCTGGTGTCGGCAGTGAATACTTGTTTTATCAATGATTTGACCCCTACGATCCGTGTTTTTGTAACCGCGTTTTCGATATTTCTTCTGATGCCTTAAATGTAGATGAAGTTTACCGCCTTTTGATTTATCTTGATAAATGTACTGGTAAATCCACTCATGTGAAGGTACATCCAGCCAACCGCGTTGTGTTAAAGCACCTGAAATTTGTTCGGGTGACCAGTCCAAACCAATCAAATAATCAATATAAGCGAAGGCAAATGCTGTCATTGATGATGAAGGACGGTACCGTCTTTGACTTGCAAATTTAGCTGCCTGTTGAGCTCTATATCCACGTTGCCCAGTATTTCTTTTTAATTCACGGTAGATGGTTGATCGTGAACGTCCTAATTCCCGAGCAAGGGTAGCGATTGAACTTTTACTTTTCAAAGTAGCATAAATTTCGTATCTTTCATCTTGAGAAAGTTGGGTGTATTTTTTCATTGTGTGCTTTCCAATTGCGAGTTGAAAAAGTCTAATGATTCTATGAATACACCTAACTTTTTCAACCAACTACAAATGTGTTGCACTTGGGATTTGAATCTGCGTTGTTTATCTGTTAATGATAATGGCTGTTATCATATCTATTCTTAATATGGATTAGAGTCTATATATCTCTGCACAAAAGATAAGCCGTGTTCGCAACGTACAATATAAATGATTTATTTAGCGGTGACTTAATTCACGAGTCCATCCAAAATTCACTAACGTCTAAAAGAAGGTGTATATCTCTTTGATGGCTGTGTTCCTTTAGGGTCTAGAGCTTCCTCAACATTGTTAGGGTGTGTTGACACTTTTAGCTTAAAAAATAGCGAAGTAGTAAAATCAAATCGCCAAACCCAATTTTACTATTCGCTATGCCTCGTACCATGCTGACAGATCAACACTGGCAAAAGTTGAAAGTTATTCTGCGTAATTTATCCATTCACC
>NZ_JBHDVN010000103.1:0-2399 GCF_046635365.1 Acinetobacter sp. NIOH-H-8 | reverse complement strand
AAGAGTACTTTGATTATCATCTTAAAGAAACTGAATGGCGTTGGATGAGGGAACCTAATGAGTTAGCAACTGAGCTGTGGAACCTCATTAGGTAAAATTAAGTGTAAATCTGCTAGTCTAGAGCCAAGTTTATTATAAAAATATAAAAAGTAATTTTGATTTAATAGCTAATCATAAAACTTTACCAATAGGGAAAAAAGTTTTAAGGCTGACTTCAAGGCAAATGAAAGTCTCCGGCAGTCACTATCCTCAATCGGGTATAGTTCAACAGACAATAGAGGAAATCAAAAAATCCTTAAAAAATTTAGCAGATCCTATTGAAAAAGGGGTAAATGAAAAAATAGATACTAGTCAACCATCTATAATTTTACCTAAGCCAGTAAATAGCCAAAAAAGAACTGATTTAGGTAATAGTACCCATATAATTGCAAGCCAATTTACAGAAGAGAACTTCATACTCAATACAGTAAATAATAAATATAGAAAATTTGTTATAGACGCTTCGAAACGTCATGGATTTACTCCACATAGTCTAGCAGCTTTAATTCATGCTGAAGCTGCAAAAAAAAGTAATGGAGAATGGGATTCCAAAAGTTTTAATACCACTACAAATGCCGCAGGATTAACACAATTTCTTAAAGGTACTTGGCTTGAACTTTGTAAAAACCAAGAATCTTTAATAGGGCAATATGCTTCAAAAAATAAATATCTTACTGAGGAGCAACTTTTAAATCTTAGATTCAACTCTGAGTTTTCGATTGATGCAGCAGCTGCTTATGCAATTATAAATTTTAAATGGTCAAAACTACCTTATCAAAAATTAACAGAGCCGAGCTCAATAGCTAAATTTGCTTATCTATTACATCATGAAGGAGCTGGAGGTGCGAGGTCATTCATAAACAATAGTTTTTCCCCAGAAAGAGCAAAAATGTTATTGCTTGCACAATTTGGAAATAAGGGTAAACAAAATGCTTTAGATTATTTGAAAAGATATAACAACGATGCAAAAGTTGCTTATGGAATATGGCTAAGAGCATACATCGATGCACATATTAATATTTATGATTATGTATTGGATAAATCTAAAACTTCTGGAATAAATTTATCTTTAGATGAAACAATTAAAATTTTATTGGGGCAAACTTCTTCACCAACACCAACACCAACACCAACACCAACACCAACACCAACACCAACACCAACACCAACACCAACACCAACACCAACACCAACACCAACACCAACACCAACACCAACACCAACACCAACACCAACACCAAGTACCGAAATACAAGAAAATAAAATTGTTGGAGGCAGCGGAATGTGGGTAGATCCTTTAGCAATAAACCAGTTAAGAGTTGCCGGTCTAGCTAATGTAAAAAGTGCTACTTTTGGGAAAGTTAGAAATGGAGGTACTAGAAACCATCAAGGTATAGATTTAGCTGCTGATTCCGGTACAAATATTTTTGCGGTATGTAGTGGGGTTATTGCTATTGCAACAGATAGTGGAAAGGCATATGGCAAAATTATAGTATTAGAAGTAAACATTGATGACTTGCCTGAAAAGCAAAAAACTTATGCATCAAAAAATATTACAAACAGCCAATCAATTTATTTTTTTTATGCACATCTATCTACCATAGATGTTGAAAAAGGAGATGTTGTTGATGCTAAGACAATTTTAGGTAAAACAGGTTCTACTGGAAATGCGAGGGGAATGACTACTATATCGAAAGGGGGACATTTGCATTTCGAGGCAAGAAGTTCAGCATTGCTCGGTACAGGCTTGCAAGGAAGATTTGACCCTATTCCTTTTTTTATAACCAAATTGATTTAGGCACTTAAAATATGAAAATACTTAAATCTATAGTAATAATTAGCAGTAGCTTCTTTTCACTATTATGTCACGCAAAAAATATAGATTGGAATGATTACCAGCAAAGTGCTAGCCAAATTAAAGAACCAGTTTTATTTCTGGATCAATTTGGTAGATTCTCTCAATTAAATAAAAATTTAAAATTAAGTTTAGTTGATTATGGGGATAAAAACAAAAAATATTCTGGTGGAGATTACATTCTTAAGAGTTATGGCGTCGAAGTTTTAAATAATCAAAAAACTTATATTTTATATCAAGGTACTGTGCCTTTAAAATCAACTGTAGATTTAAAAATACTTTATCAAGATAAAAAAATAGTTGCCTTTCGGATAAGGGAATTTAGTGAATTAGATTATGTGAAAAGACCTTATAAAAAATTTATATCTAACTTTTTTATATATAATAGACCTCTTGCGAAAGTAAAAACTGCCTCAATATAGATTTCATGAAATATCAGAAATTAAATCGTTTTTCAGATTCTGAATTCCAGCGCTTGGTTGGTGTACCTCGAGCAGTTTTTAGT
>NZ_JBHDVN010000102.1:0-2472 GCF_046635365.1 Acinetobacter sp. NIOH-H-8 | reverse complement strand
GTTGCCATGTCACTGAATACTCGTCCTAGAAAGGCGTTAGATTGGCTTACACCATTAGAGAAATTTGCTCAGCTTGTTGATTATCATATGGCTTTTGAAACTGTCGCACCTCATGTTTGAATTCGCCATGATTAAATATATTCTTCAACCGTACTGGTCATACGTTTTTTCATTTTGTAAGGCTTGTAATGAGGAACATAACAAGGCTTGCAAACTGCTTCATAGGTTTTGGTATCAGAATGATAATAAAAGCGATCCAGTGGTTCATAGCCATTGCAATGATGGCAATAACGCTCAAAACCCAATGAAGTGAAGATCATCTTCTCCATAAATGCTTGTTTTTTATGTTTTGCTTTAAGTGTGGGTGAGTTTTTGACTTCACAAGAACAGATGTAATCTTGGTAACTATCTAACTCTGGTGATTCTTGGTATATACGAACAAACCGACTTAAGACATTAGGATCAAAAATATTCCATTGCTGGTCATGTTCTGAAAATAGGAAATATCCATCTGCACCTGATGGCATTTCTTTACTGTATTTCGAGTAATGGATAACATGTTTTTCCGTTGGCTCAAAGTCATTCAGGAACATTCTCAAGGTATTGAGGTTCGGGAATTGGACTTTCATTAACTGTGCTTGAGTCACCAGATTGGATCTTGATTCGTAGTTCACCAGAACCATAAGTTTACGGCTTTTGTCGATTCTGCCGATGATGTAATTATAGATATGATCAGACATTGTATTTTCTCCTATTCCATAGAGATCCATGTTAAGAACATGGATCATTACCAAAAAATGCAATGAGATCGTTGCTCTGGTAGCTAAACTGCAATTCGGTGTAGTCCATTTTCAGTGTGCTATCTAAGTACGGTGTAATGTCGAGTTGCACGAATGAATCAATAAATTCATTTTCTGCGCCATACGCATCTATTGAGCCTTTGAACAGCTCCAGTACATTGCATGTTACATAGTCGCCAATTTCTGATTTATGTGTCTTACATGATGGTAGTAGTGCCAAGTCATTCAGGATCACTTGAACATGAGTGCCATCATATGAGCCTTGATATAGGCTGTAATGTTTTTCAGGATTCAAGATACATTCAAGAACTAAATCAAAGTTGTTGCTGTAAGAGTTACGCGTAGCGACATATACACTTTCTGCTACTGGCTTTTCAACTTTGGTGAGTGTGATTGAGTCTGAATGCTCATAAGCGAACAAAATAGGGTCGTCTACGTCTTGTTCTTCATCTGGCTCAATGTCCATTAACGCCAAGCGTCTATCTTTGGTTTCTTGGTCGAGAATTTCCCAACCATCGATAGATAAAGTACCGCCGTCAGCAAGTTGAATGAGAACAGGGGTTTCTTTGTCCTGATCCGTATTGTCCAGAATGGTGAAGATCCCTAGTAATCGAACCCATGAAGTGATTAACTGGCAAATGGGTAGGTTTTCATTAATTTCATGGCGATTCTTGCAAGACTCGCTAAACATCGCCAGATTTTCAGGGTGATTAATATCAATATAGACATTGTGCAAAACAGCATCAGCACTGGTGTTGTTTGGTGCTTCGTAGCTCAATTCAATCAATAAGTATTTTTTAGACATGATCAATATTCCTTAGTACAAAACTTCAGTGCCAACAACGCAATCCAAAAACTTACCTTGCAGATCAAATACTAAAAATTGTTGCAGTTCTTTTTGTGTCGAGTGGATGTTAAAAACAGGCACAATCAAGCTGTCTTTTTCAAATAGGTTATGGTTGTTAATGACGAAATCATGAGCTGAATAGCAATGACCTTGCAGATATACACCGCAACGCATCAGCTTATCTAAATCAAAAGATTGAGAGATGTAGTGAACATCTTCTGGTGCATATTCACTGGCAATATCTCGGCTATATGCAAGATTGACTTGCTTGACCAAGCTTTGTTGAAAAAAGTCGCTGTCATGCACTTCTGAACGTGCGATGTCAGTAACAACTAAAATGGGTTGTGTTTCCCAAAAAATGCTGAGCAATTGATTAAAATCAAGATGCTCAGGGAATTGAACTTTTGAAGTAATAACGCCCCAATCATCAAGGGTTAAAGATAGAAAGTTTCCGTAATGATCAAGCGGAATAACCGTTAATACATTAAGGTCTTGATGCAATTCTTCGTTATACGAAAAATCAGCAAGGGAATGACCTGTATTTAATTCAGGATTCACAATAATGTTTAATGTTTTAGAACGGTTTGTAAAAAAATCAAGTAGGCTTTTCATATCTTCAACTCCAAGTTATAAGCAATTGCTTAGGTATGAATTAATTATATTTGTGAAATATCCCTTAAAAACTTTTCTCAAATTACGGCAGAGTAAAACTTGAAGTGCGACATAAACCACCTAATTAATTTAAAGGGTTTATGGAGTATATAAAATTGTCATACCATCATCTTAACTTTGAAGATCGTACTGCATTAATGCTTGAGTCAAGAA
>NZ_JBHDVN010000101.1:0-2476 GCF_046635365.1 Acinetobacter sp. NIOH-H-8 | reverse complement strand
GAATTAAAGCGTGCCAATGAAATTCTACGTAAAGCAGCCGCTTTTTTCGCCCAGGCGGAGCTCGACCGCCCACACAAATAATGGTGGATTTCATCCATAACAATAAAGATCGATATGGTGTTGATGCAATTTGTAGGATTTTACCGATCGCTGCTTCAACCTATTACCGGACTTTAGATCTCACAGTAAATCCAGAACATCGAGCAAAGCGAGATTTACATGATGAGCATCATGCTGAACAAATTAAAAGAATTTGGAAAGAAAGTTCAGGTCGATATGGTGTGCGTAAAGTTTGGCAAAAACTGAAACGTGAAGGCTATATTATTGCGCGCTGTACAATGGTTCGCTTGATGCAGAAGCTAGGTCCACAAGGTGTTTAGCGTGGTAAGAATAAACAAACCACCCGTAGCCGAGATGATCAAAAAAGAGCAGATGATTTAGTGAAACGTAATTTTAATGCTGATCATCCTGACCCTTGCGAAGCAGTGCTTCTCAGGTAAGTGACTTTACGTATATTCAAACTCACTCAGGCTGGGTTTATACCGCCTTTATTATTGATGTGTTCTCACGAGCAATTGTTGGATGGAAAGTATCTACACGGATGAATACAGATATGGTGCTTGATGCACTTGAGCAAGCATTGCACGATCGAGGCATGCTAAAGAATGTGTATTCATCATTCCGACAGAGGTGTGCAATATCTTTCCATTCGTTATACCAATCGTTTAGAAGCAGCAAATATAAGAGCATCAGTCGGTACGACTGGTGATTCATACGATAATGCTTTGGCTGAAACGGTGAATGGCTTATACAAAACAGGGGTGATTGAATATTTAAAAGCAGACTGGCACGGTTTAGCGGATGTACAACTTGCGACACTAAACTGGCTAGATTGGTTCAACAAAAAGCGTGTACACAGTACACTGGGTTATGTATCACCTTTTGATTTTGAAGCAATGTACTATGATAAGATTAACCCGTTAGGTCAGGTGGCCTAACTTAAATAAAAAAGTCTCCGACAAACCCGGTACGGTTCAGTTTTGTAGTAGATGACATGAATCAGCTAATTCAAGAGCATTTACTTTAGTCTTTAAAAAAAGGTGAACTATGCCGAAACATCCCGACGATTATTATCTGACACGGCAAGAAATTGACGATTTGAGAGCGGAAGCCAAAAACGCAGCAAAATATATGAAAGCTTTTTTCGATTTTAAGATGGAAGCTCGTTATTCATTTAGCGTGAACTGGTCCGCCCAAGATGGAGAATTTGTTGGACTCTGTGCCGAATTCCCCTCGCTGTCTTGGCTAGATTCGACCGGCGATAAAGCACGTTCCGGCATTGAGAAACTTGTTTTTGAAGTAGTAGAAGACATGACTTCCACTGGAGAAGTCATATCTTAATATTTTTGAAAAAATCCCTGATTCCGGGTGATGTATTCATTCAAGTTATTCGAGTCTAAGCCATATATTTGCAGTTTTTTATCGATATATTTAAAAAAGAAAGAATAAACAATGTGCATAATCCCAAGTACAAAAGCTTCTATTTTGATTGCCAGAAATATGGCCTTATTGTCTGTAACGAGCATTTCTATAGTGAAATGATTAAAAAAATAGATGAAGAAAGTCACCAGACTGAGCAGGATCAAAAGTGCATAAGCTTTAACACATACGTTACATTGTTGATTCATTTTTTCCAGTTTCTGAAAAATTGTATGATTCATTTGGCTCTCTAGGCATCTAAATTTTTGAATGACGAAC
Source organism: Acinetobacter sp. NIOH-H-8 (assembly GCF_046635365.1). Classification (NCBI taxonomy): domain Bacteria; kingdom Pseudomonadati; phylum Pseudomonadota; class Gammaproteobacteria; order Moraxellales; family Moraxellaceae; genus Acinetobacter; species Acinetobacter sp. NIOH-H-8. The sequence continues at coordinate 718 of NZ_JBHDVN010000101.1, read as the reverse complement.
TCTCTACAAATTTTAAATATCCAGCATTAAAAATGGGTAGAAATTTTGTGTCGGATGAATAGCTTGCTTCATAAAAAATTATCAAAATTATAGAGAGTTAAATTGTTAGTAAAATACTGAAATTAAATAAGATGGTTAATACCAACACACATCATAGCTACCTTGATTTGAAAAGAAGCTATTGTGTATGTCGATCAGAGCATTATATGTAGAAAGTTCTCTAGTTCTTTATCGTGTTTACCCGACTTGTAATATGATTCATATATCAGCTAAATGGGAGTGCAGCACTATGTCAACAGTAGATATAATTGATGAAGATGACAATGAATCAGGTATTGCTGTCAAAGCCGCAAATGTACTTCGAGACCGCTTTATTGCCGCAGCGCAAAGTGGAACAGTTCTGTATGTAGAAAATGATAATTTAATGAGTAAAACACCGAATGGTGTGCCAATCTTGGTTAAACACTTGGACGGCCGGAATCCTGACCTAGCTCACCGATTTGCGGAACGACGAACTTTTAAAATTACAAAACGTAAAGTAAGTCAGGATTGAAGCTAACTGGGACTTGTATTCAAATTTCATATAAGAGATTTTATGTTAAATAATGGTTTTTATATGATCTAGTATTTCTAAATATAAGTGCAATTTTACTAAGGTTGCTTAGATGCTATGGAATCTAAATATCTAAATTGTTCATCCCCCTTTACTTCATTTTCA